>NZ_CFHTCS010000294.1:0-5570 GCF_984369615.1 Martelella sp.
TTCGACGAGCCGCTGTCGAACCTCGATGCGGCGCTCCGGGTCAATATGCGCCTTGAGATATCCGAGCTGCACCAGCAGCTTGGCGCGACGTCCATCTATGTGACCCATGACCAGGTGGAGGCCATGACCATGGCCGACAAGATCGTGGTCCTGCGCGCCGGCAATATCGAGCAGGTCGGCTCGCCGCTGGAACTCTACCGCAGCCCCGCCAACCTGTTCGTCGCAGGCTTTATCGGCTCGCCGAAGATGAATTTCATCGACGGCAAAACGGCAGAGGAATTCGGCGCCCACACGATCGGTATAAGGCCCGAACATGTCGCCTTGTCCACCGAAAGCGGCCGATGGAAAGGCAAGGTCGCGGTTTCCGAACATCTGGGCTCCGACACCTTCCTGCATGTGGATGTGCCGGAGCTCGGCCATATCACTACCCGCACGGACGGCGAGTTTCCGGTCCGCCATGGCGATACCGTCTTCATCTCGCCCGACCCGGAACGGCTCTACCGGTTCGACGCAAACGGTCTGGCGGCACGGTAGCAACCGTCCCGCTTCCGATCGAATACCGAAATGCCAATAGCGGAACTGAAACATGACAAAGCCCCTCAATCTCGAAAGCCTTGACCAGCACGCGGACAGGACGGCCATTCCGGCCTATGACCGCAGCGCCCTTTCCGCCGGCATTTTCCATTTCGGCGTCGGCAATTTTCACCGGGCGCATCAGGCGGTCTATCTGCATGAGCTCTTCAACAAGGGCCGGGATCTCGACTGGGCGATTGTCGGGGCCGGCGTCATGCCTTCCGACACGAAAATGCGCGAGGTTCTTGCCGGCCAGGATTTTCTGACGACGGTGATTGATCAGGAGGCCGATGCAAGTGCTGCAACCATCACCGGCGCGATGATCGACATGATCGCGCCGCCGGATTATGCGGGGATGATCGAAAGGCTCGCCGATCCGGCAATCCGCATCGTCTCGCTGACGGTGACGGAGGGCGGCTATTTCATCGATCCGGCAACCGGCAAGTTCGACCCGGCCCATCCGACAATCGTCGCCGATGGTAAAAATCCGGATGCGCCGAAGACGGCTTTCGGCCTGATCATCGCCGGTCTCAAAAAGCGCCGCGCGGAAGGTGTTCCGCCGTTTACCGTGATGTGCTGCGACAACATCCCCCATAACGGCGCGGTGACGAAAGCCACAGTTTCCGGCCTTGCCGAACTCTCCGATCCCGCTTTCGCTGGATGGATCCGCGAGAATGTCGCCTTTCCCAATGCCATGGTCGACCGGATCACGCCGGCGACCGGCAAGCGCGAGCGCGACATCACGCGCGACGAATACGGCATTGAGGATAATTGGCCGGTTTTCTGCGAAGGCTTCAAGCAATGGGTGCTGGAGGACGATTTCCCGCTCGGCCGTCCGGCGCTGGAAGAGGTCGGCGTCACCTTTGTTGACGACGTCAGCCCTTACGAACTGATGAAGCTCAGGATCCTCAACGGCGGCCATGCGGCAATCGCCTATCCGGGCGAGCTGCTCGACATCCACTTCGTCCACGAGGCGATGGAAAACGAACTGATCGCCGCCTTTCTCGAAAAGCTGGAAAAGGACGAGATCATCCCGATCGTGCCGCCCGTGCCCGATACCGATCTCACCGGTTACTACAAACTGATCGCCCGCCGCTTCGCCAATCCGAAGATCGGCGACACGATCGAACGGCTGGCGCTCGACGGCTCGAACCGTCAGCCGAAATTCATCCTTCCCTCGACCGCCGCCCGGCTCGAGAAGGGGCTGGACGTCGTCGGCCTCGCACTGGTCTCGGCGCTCTGGTGCCGCTATTTCGAGGGCACGTCCGACAGCGGCAGGGAAATCCGCTTTAACGACGAAAGCGCGGACCGCCTGCACAAGGCGGCGCTTGAAAGCAGGCAGGATCCGATGATCTTCCTTCAGGAGCGCGCCATCTTTGGTTCGATCGCCGATAATGAAACCTTCCGCAGGCGCTTTTCGACGGCGCTTGAAAGCCTGAGGACCGTCGGAACCGCCGAAACGCTGAAGCGCTATATTGCCGGCAACCTGGCATAGGCCATCCGGCTGAAACCGATACGGGTCCGAGGCGCCCGGCGCCTCTCTTTCTCGTCACGCTCGCGACTTCGCGGGGTGCGGCCCTGCGCTGTCGGAAGGTTTGACGAAACGAATAATCTCGTCCACTTTGTGCGAAAATACGGACAGGTGGGGAGCGTGCAGGATGCGCGATCATGTGATTGCGGTCGATGTCGGCACGGCAAGCGTCAGGGCAGGCGTTTTCGATAAGACCGGGATCATGCTCGCCCGCACGGTGGAGCCACTGCGGCTGCGGCGCCCGGGCGCCCGGCGCGGCGAATACAGCGCGGACGATATCTGGCGGACGACGGCGACTGCCGTTCGGGCCGCACGTCTTGCAGCGGGCCTCGGCGCGGAGCAGGTCGCGGGGCTTGCCTTCGGCGCGACCTGCTCGCTGGTTTTGCGCGACGCGGCAGGCAATCCGTTGCCGATCTCCGAGGATGACGACGGTGTTTTCGACACCCTCGCCTGGTTCGATCACCGCGCCGAGGCTGAAGCGGAAGAGCTGAGCGCCACCGATGACCCGGCAGTGCGGCATTCGGGCGGATCGATCTCGCCGGAAATGCAGGTGCCGAAGCTGTTGTGGCTGAAGCGCAACCGGCCCGACCTTTGGCAACGCGCGGGCGGCTTCTTCGACCTCGCCGACTATTTGAGCTATCGCGCCACCGGCAATCCGGCGCGCTCGGTCTCCACGCTTGTTACAAAATGGTTCTACAGGGCTGACAGTGACGCGCCCTGGCCGCGCGCGCTTCTCGGAACATTCGGCCTTGATGACCTGCCCGAAAAGGCAGGCACCGCGCACGCGCCCTGCCCGCCCGGCGCCGCCGTCGGCAGGCTGACCGGCAAAGCGGCGCAGGCGTTGGGACTGGACGAGAAGGTCGCGGTTGCCGCCGGCATGGTCGATGCCTATGCCGGAGCCCTTGGCGCGCTTCCGGCATCGGAGACGCCGGGCGAACTTGCGCTGATCGGCGGAACCTCGAGCTGCCTGATCGGCCAGGGCCGTGAGCCTGTCTTTGCCGGAAGCCTGTGGGGCCCCTATTTTGCCGCGATCCATCCGGGCCGGTGGGCCTTCGAGGCCGGCCAATCCGCAACCGGAGGTTTGCTCAATCATCTGCTCGAAGTTCATGCCGAGGGCGGCCAGGCAACAGAAGCTCGCCACCAGGAGGTGATTGCCCGGATCACGGAAATGCTTGCCGAGAACGGCCCCGGTTTTGCCGACGGGCTGGACATCCTGCCGGATTTCCATGGCAACCGTTCACCCTTTGCCGATCCGACCATGACCGGCATGGTCGCCGGCCTCACCCTCGACAAATCCTTCGACGGCCTCTGCAAGCTCTATTGGCGCGCCTCGATCGCCATTGCCCTTTCGCTCAGGCAGATCCTCGAACATCTGGGCGAGAACGGCATTCCCGCCTCCGGCCTTCACCTTGCCGGAGGCCACCGGAGAAACCCTCTCCTTTCAAGGCTGTACGCCGACGTGACCGGGCTTCCCGTGCATATCTCGCCGACGGAAGATGTGGTGCTGCTGGGCTCCGCCATCAACGCCGCCGCAGCTTCGGGTCTTTATCCGGACCTTGGCCAGACCGCAGCACAGATGCAGGCCGCCGCCAGTATCCTCGAACCCGATCCGGGATTTGGTGATTACTACCAACACCAATATGCCCGCCTCAAAATCCTGCAGGCCTGCCGGGATCAACTCGCTCGGTATAACGTGTTCCCGTGAGCAGTGCTGCCCGTTGCCGCCCGCTCTTGCCTTTCGTCAGGCTCAGGTCACATTTCCGCCACTTTCCGCTTGACCGCACGCGCCTCGGTTGCGACACATGGTTTACGGGTAGTTAATAGTGACTGTGGGGGCCGGGGACATGACGAAGACCTATCTCAAGCTGGCGGGTGCGGTGGCGCTGACAGCGCTTGCAGGCTGCAGCGGCGGCGGAAGCAGCGGCGGGGGCATTGATGTGGGATCTGGCGGCGGTGGTGATATCCCGGCCGGGCCCGGCGCCCCGGCACACAATGCGATTGGGTACTCTGCAGTAGTCGATGAAAGTGGCGAGACTATCGGCTGGCAGTCGAGTGACGCCAGTGCCATGGTCACGCCTAACGACGACGGGACGGTGACGGTTCGAATTACTGAAGGAGCCTATGCCGGCGAAGAGCGGACCTTTACACCCAGTAGCGATAGTGGCGGGGCAGGCAGTCAGGCAACCGCCTATATGACCACCTATGATTTTGACGGTGATCCGATCTCCGCATTCATTGCGGCTCGCGCTGACGCTGATGACAAGTTCGCATTCTATGCTTTCCGTTCAACCGAGGGGCTTACCCGCAACATGCCGACGAGCGGCGATGCCCACTACCGAGGGGAACACACCGGCCTCGCGATTAACGCCGATGATACTTCTGCCGCAATCAATGACCTCTTTTTAGCCGATGTCGATTTCTCTGATGCGACGCTTTCAGGCACGATCTATCCGGCGGGGCCGGGTGCCGAACAGATATACAGATCCGTGTCTTTCGATGGCACAATAAACGGGGCCGAATTCCAGTCTGACAGAGGTACGATTGCATTTACCGAGACCGACTGGGGGGCGCCGAACGGTCCAAATCGCATTCACGTTCGCGACACAAGCGTGATCAATCAGAATACGTCCGCTGTCGAAGGCGCCTTTTATGGTGATGCAGCGGCGGCAATGGGCGGAAGCTTTGTGATCGATGGCCAGGGTGCGCTGGAAGGAAACCATCTCATCGGCGCTTTCAAGGCGGATAGGGATGGCCCGGCGCGTAACACAACGCCGCCCGCCACACCTCCCGATATTCCGCCTCCCTTCATTCCGCCGGTCATCGAGCCGCCGCCCTATTTTCCACCACCGCCAACATATGACCCGTTCCGTTGAGCTGAGACTTTTTGCCGATAGAAAGACATAAAGAAATCTTTATGTCTTTCTTGTCAGTTTCCTCCGGGGCTGTTACTAACGATGCAAACTGAAAATGCGCGTTGCCCGCATGACCGGGCCAGACGCCGCACTATCCTTTTGCCTCGGGAGTTATCAATGAGTGCCACAGAAAATTTCATCGTTGCCGATATCGCGCTGGCCGATTACGGCCGCAAGGAACTGGATATCGCGGAAACCGAAATGCCGGGCCTGATGGCCGCGCGCGAGGAGTTTGGCGAAAGCCAGCCGCTGAAGGGCGCGCGCATTTCCGGCTCGCTGCACATGACGATCCAGACCGGCGTGCTGATCGAGACGCTGAAAGCGCTCGGCGCCGATGTCCGCTGGGCCTCCTGCAACATCTTCTCCACCCAGGACCATGCCGCAGCCGCGATCGCCGCCACCGGCACGCCGGTCTTTGCAGTGAAGGGCGAGAGCCTCGAGGAATACTGGTCCTACACCGACAGGATTTTCCAGTGGACCGATGGTGGCCAGTCGAACCTGATCCTCGATGATGGCGGCGATGCCACCATGTATATCCTGATCGGCGCGCGCGC
>NZ_CFHTCS010000295.1:0-5553 GCF_984369615.1 Martelella sp.
CACGAGGTTTCCCGCGTGAGGCGGACCTTGAGCCCTTCCTCGATGAAAAAGCCCTTGGCCTCCGCCGCCAGAACGATGGCGCTGTCGAGAAGCGGCACAAATCCGATTGAAAGGTCCTGCATCTCTATCTCTCCAGCATCTCGAACGTCATGATCAGGCTTTGCGCCACATCGACAATCTTGCGGTTCTGATCCATCGCCGTGCGCCGCAGCAGCGCATAGGCCTTTTCCTCATCCATGCCGCGCGATTTCATCAAAAGCGCCTTGGCGCGGTCGACCACCTTGCGGTTTTCGAGCTGGCTCTTCGCCGCCTCCAGCTCCTGCGCCATGCGCGAAAACGCGTTGAACCGGGAAATCGCCATGTCGAGGATCGGCTTGACCCGCTCCTGCTTCAGCCCGTCGACGACATAGGCCGAAACCCCGGCCTCCACGGCGGCGTGGATGGTTTCGGCATCGGACCGGTCGACGAACATCGCGATCGGCTTCTTCACCGTGCGCGACAGCACGAACAGGCTTTCGAGCATGTCGCGGTTCGGATTTTCGATATCGATCACGATCACATCCGGCGACAGCCGCTCGATCGTGCGGGCAACGCCGACCAGTTCCTCCACCACCGTCACATTATGGTGGCCGGCCTTAAGCAGGCCGTCCCGGATGATGGCGGCGCGGATCGCGTTTTCATCGATGACAAGGATCGCGAGATCACTGGTGTTCATGAGGCGGCTTCCGCAAAACGGTCAATAGACATCGCGCATATAACGTTTTTCCCTGATGAGCGTCTTAACGTAGCCTTCGGCGGCCGCTTGCGAAAGCCCGCCATGGGTCTCGGCAATCGCCCGAAGTGCTGCATCCACATCCTTCGCCATACGGCTTGCATCGCCGCAGACATAGAAATGCGCGCCCTCCTGCAGCCACTTCCAGATTTCGCGGCCGTTTTCCGCCATGCGGTGCTGGACATAGATCTTCTCCGCCTGGTCGCGCGAAAAGGCGGTGTCGAAGCGGGTCAGCAACCCGCCCTTCAGCCAGGACTCGATCTCGTCGCGATAATAATAGCCGCTGTCGCGCGATTGCTCGCCGAAGAACAGCCAGTTCGGCCCGCCCGCGCCCGCCGCCTCCCGGTCCTGCAAAAAGGCGCGGAACGGCGCGATGCCGGTGCCCGGCCCGACCATGATCGCCGGTGTTTCGGGATCGGTCGGTGGGCGGAAATGCGCCTGCTTCTTTACCGAAACGCGCACGGGCTCCGCCGCCGCCCTGTCCGCCAGAAACGCTGAGGCGACGCCCTTGCGGCTCTTTCCGTGACGGGCATGGCGCAGCACCGAAACCGTCAGGTGGATTTCGTCCGGGCTCGCCTTCGGGCTGGAGGCAATCGAATAGAGCCGCGGCTGCAGCTTTTTCAGGTGATCGCAGAACGCCTGCCCGGCAACGGGTTTCGGCGCGATGGCGACAATATCGGCAATTTGCCGACCCCACAGCCAGTCATTGAGAGCTTTCCGGTCGGCCGAACTTGTCAGCGCCTTCAGCGTTTCATGCCCGCTGAAATCCGCCCACCATTTGAGGAAATCCGGATGCGGCTGGCCGATCTCGAAATGATCGCGCAATGCCTCGCCAATGCCGATATCGTGGCCATTGATGCCGGAAATCGGCGTTTCCGCCGGCAATTGCAGAGAGGTCAGGATTTCATCGACAAGCTCGGGGCAGTTGCGCGGCATGATGGAAAGCGCATCGCCCACCTCGTAATCCGCCGCGCCATCGACCCGGAAGCCGAACTGGCGCACCTCCTTGGCGCTGCCGGAACCGCTCAGCAGCCGGTTGACGCTGAGCCTGGCCGCAACGGTCTGTGGCGGTTTCCTCCCATTGGATCGGACGGCGGTTTCAGCCGAGGCCGCCGCGCCATTCGAACGCCCGGAAAGAGCGGCCATCGCCGCTGAAACCGCGTCCCCCTCCTCGCCCGCATCCAGCGTGCGGCAGGCCGCCAGACGCGCCGCGCCGAGCGCTTCGAGCCGGGCGTCCAGCTTCCGGCCGAAGCCACAGAATTGATCATAGGAACTGTCGCCCATCGCCACCACGGCGTAACGCAGGCCATCCAGTCGCGGCGCATCCTCGCGCAAGAGCGCCGCCCAGAAATCGGTCGCATGATCGGGCGGATCGCCATCGCCGAAGGTGCTGACGATGAAGAGCACAGGGTCTTGTGTCGCCAGATCACCCAGCGAGACCGCGTCGAGCGGGCACAACGCCGCGCGGTAACCCGCCGCGCCGAGCGCGTCGCAAAGGTCGACGGCCGCCATTTCGGCAGTCCCCGTCTGCGAGGCGAAGAACACGGAGACACCGGGCCTTGATGGGTCCGCGTCCGGCTGGGTGCCCTTGCCTTCCGCCAACACCGGCACGGCCTCGGCCTTGCCCCGCGCAACCACCGGCGCATCGGGCTTGGCCGCCGCGACGCGGGCGAGTGCCACCGCCGTCACCTTGAACTCCGGCTGCAGCGATATCGGATCGACGGCATTGCCGGTCACTGCATTCACCGCCAGACCATCGCCGAACACGTCGTTCCAGTGAAACGGCGCAAACAGCGCGCCCGGCGAAACCCTGTCGGTGACGATGGCAGGCAGTATCGCTCTGCCATGGCGCGAGGTGACGGACACCCGGTCATTGTCTCCGATCCCGAGCGCCGCAGCATCGGCCGGATTGATCTCGACGAACGGCGCGGCGTTGAGCTTGTTCAGCCGGGCGACCTTGCCGGTCTTGGTCATCGTGTGCCACTGGTGTTGCAGCCGGCCGGTGTTGAGAATGAACGGGTAAACGCCATCCGGCATTTCGCGCGGACCGGCATGCGGCCGCGGCCAGAACTTCGCCCGGCCGCTTTCGGTGGCGAATTTCACCCCTCCGTCAGGCGCGCGGTAGCGAATCGGGTTGCGCGTCGTGGCTTGCCCAGCCTCGGATGCCGGCCACTGGATGCTGCCTTCCCGCAGTCGTTCATGCGTGACGCCGGAAATATCGTAGCCGGTCGCGGGATTGGAAAACCGCCGGATTTCCTTGAACACCTCTTCGGCACTCTCATAGCTGAAGGCCTTCTCATAGCCCATGGCACAGGCGACTTTCGCAATGATCTGCCAGTCCGGCAGGGCCTCGCCCGGCGCCTTCGCGGCGGCGGCCGTCAGCGCCATGTTGCGCTCGGAGTTGACCATGACGCCATCGGCCTCAAAGGAGACTGCCGCCGGCAGAAGGATATCGGCATAGGGCGTGGTTTCGGTTTCGGCATAGGCATCCTGGACCACCACGAATTCGGCGCGTTCGAGAGCCGCCGTCACCGTCTTGCGGTTGGCGACGCTTGCCACCGGATTGGTGCAGATGATCCAGGCGGCCCTGATCGCGCCCGCCGCCATCGCCTCGAACATGGCGATGGTGCCGGTGCCTTCCTCGGCGCGGATCGTTCCGGGCTCAAGCCCCCATTGCTCTTCGCAAAAGCGCCGATCCTCGGCTACCAGCGCCGAACGCTGCCCCGGAAGGCCGGGCCCCATATAGCCCATCTCGCGTCCGCCCATGGCATTCGGCTGTCCCGTCAGCGAGAACGGCCCGCTGCCGGGGCGACAGATCTTGCCCGTGGCCAGATGCAGATTGCAGATCGCATTGGTGTTGAACGTGCCCTGCACGGACTGATTGAGCCCCATGGTCCAGAACGTCATGAATTCACCGGCGGCGCGCAGCATATCGGCCGCGTCCCTGATGTCCTCGACCTTGAGACCGGTGATCGCCGCGACCCGCTCCGGCGGATAGTCGGCGAGGAATGTGGGCATTTCGGCCCAACCCTCGGTGTGGGCCTCGATAAAGGCCTGATCGATGCCGCCCGCCTCGACGATCAGATGCAGGAGGCCGTTCAGCAGAGCGAGATCGGTTCCGGGTTTCGGCGCGAGATGCAGATCGGCTTTCTCGGCCGTGGCGGTACGGCGCGGATCGACAACCACCAGCTTCGCGCCTTCTCTCACCCTGTCCATCATCCGCAGGAACAGGATCGGGTGGCAATCGGCCATGTTCGAGCCGATCACCAGAAACAGACCGGCTCTCTCGATATCGTCATAGGACCCCGGCGGCGCATCCGCGCCCAGCGACAGTTTGTAGCCGGAACCGGCGCTGGCCATGCAGAGCCTCGAATTGGATTCGATATGGCGGGTGCGCAAAAACCCCTTGGCGAGCTTGTTGGCGAGATACTGCGCCTCCATCGACATCTGGCCGGAGACATAGAGCGCAATGGCGTCGGGGCCGTGTTCATCGGCAATGGCGCGCAAGCGCTTCGCTGTCTCGGCGATCGCGGCCTCGACAGACGTGATCGCGGGCGCAACATCCGCATCCGTCCGGACCAGTGCGGTTTCGAGACGTCCCGCCGACGCGATCGCCTCATGCGCGGTCTTGCCCTTGGTGCAGAGCCGCCCGCGATTGGCCGGATGCTCTCTATCGCCGGAAAGTCGGATAATCCGCCCGCCCTCGACATCAAGCACCACGCCGCAGCCGACGCCGCAATAGGGACAGACGCTTTTGACGGTCTCTACACCCATCGCCGTCCTCCGTTCTGACAAGGACTAACGATTGACGGGAACCGGAGATGACGCGCAGAATGGATCACAGGCCGGGGTGGCATCGGCTTTCCTCGCTGTCTAAAATGAAAACAAAAAAGCCGCGGCATCGGTCGAAGCGCTCCCTTGAAGGAAACGGTTCTCAGATCCGCAGCTTTGCGATGGAATGCCCGCCATTGGACATTGATATGGTCAACGATAGTCCGACACGCGGCGACTTTCAAGCCCGACCGCTGATTTGCAGTTGCGGGGCATCACAAGGGAGGGAGACAGCACGATGCCGGTGAAGATCAAACGGGTCTATGACGAACCCGACAAGGCGGATGGCCTGCGCGTTCTCGTCGACCGGCTCTGGCCGCGCGGCCTTGCGAAGGACAAGGCCCGCATCGACCTCTGGGCCAAGGAGGTCGCGCCCTCAGGCGAATTACGCAAATGGTTCGCGCATAGAGAAGACCGGTGGGAGGATTTTCAACGGCGTTATCGCACGGAGCTTGCGGAGAATGCCGCGCTTGATGAACTTTGCGCGCGGAGCGAGAAAGACACCGTGACATTGCTCTACGCCGCCCGCGACGCATGCATCAATCATGCGCGGGTCCTCGCGGCCGTCATCGCGGAAAGGAGCGGCCGCCGCGCCGAGACGGATCAGTCGAACGAAGGCGCGGTGGAGGTGTCGTCCCCGCCCTGCTTTCTGCACGAGTTGGACCGGGCCTGGCTGGGAACGGAAAGCCGCGACGATAGCGGCGAGCCGGCAGATCCCGATGCCGACGACCAGCCCTCGCACAAGAAAACCGGCCGCCCGGAATAGCGCTCAGAGCGAGCGCCCGCCGGAGGTGACGATGCTGAACTCGTCGTCTTCGATCATGCCATCCTGGCGCACGGTCAGCCGCCAGCGGCGATTGCCGATGCGGAATGAGAGACGCCAGCGCCCCGCATCTTCGCCGTCGCCGCGTTCAACCGAAGACCGCACCTGCCCGCGCGCCGTCATCGCG
>NZ_CFHTCS010000296.1:0-5528 GCF_984369615.1 Martelella sp.
ATTGACGACCGGCTCGACAAAGCGCGCCAGCGCGAACGGCCGGCTCCTGCCGCCATAGCGCCAGGTCATCAGCCGGTTGAGCGCAAGCGTCGCCAGCACGGCGAAAAGCAGGCCCGTGACCGTCATCACCAGCGCCAGCGCTGCGGCAAGCGAGGTGTTGAGATTGTGCATGGCCTCCTGCAGCACCAGCATGCCGGTGGTCCAGACCTTCTTGCCGCCGAGCATGGTGGCGGAGACGTAAGAGGTCGACGACATCAGGAAGACAACGATCATGCCGGACTTGAGCCCCGGCAGGGACAGCGGCAGATCAACCGTCAGAAAGCGGATCGCGGGCGAGGCGCCGAGGCTTCGGGCCGCCTCGTGCACGCGCGGCGAGGTGTTCTGAAGATTGTCGTAGAGCGCCAGCACCATGAAGGGCATGAACACCTGGGTCAGCGCCACGATCACCGCGCCGTGGTTGAACAGCATGGTCTTGACGGGTGGAATGCCGAACCAGCCGGTGACGATATTGATCAGCCCTTCCGGCGACAGCAACAGGATAATGCCGAGCGAGCGCACGACCACATTGGTCAAAAGCGGAATGAGAACGATGGCAAAGGCAAAGGCGCGGTATTTGCCCGGCATGCGCGCCAGCCAGTAGGCCACCGGATAGCCGAGCAGCGCCGAGGCGATGGTGACCGCGACCGACAGCCAGATCGTCTCGAACACCACCCGATAGTAGAAACTGTCGGAGGCGATATCGATAAACTGCTGCAGCGAGGGCGACTGGATCAGCGGTCCGAACGGGTCGGAATATTCATGCAGGGACAGGAATACCACCGCGACGAGCGGTGCGGCAAAAGCGATCAGGAGCCAGATGGTGACCGGCGCTGAAAGCGCCGGCCCAAGCCATTTCCTCATCCGGCAATCTCCCGGTCGTAGATGGACTGCCATTTGTTGCGGTTGGCATTGATGTAATCCCAGTCGAAGTCGACCAGCGTATCAATCTGGTCAGGCATGATCAGCTTGCTCTGCAGGTCAGCCGGGATATCGACATTGTCGACGGTCGGCGAGTAGTAGATCTCCTTGGCATAGGCGAGCATGACCTCCGGCGACAGGTGCAGGTTGACCCACTCTTCCGCCAGCTTCTGGTTCCGCGTGCCCTCGGTGATGCAGGCGACGTTCATGGCGAGCGCCTTGCCTTCTTCCGGATCGGCGAGTGCGAAATCGGGGTTCCGCTCCTCGATATACTTCTCGCAGAAGCTGCCGAATTCGACCGACAGATCGGCGATATCCTGATCGAACATGTCGAAGAGCTGCGCCTGACTGCCCTGGATAGCGGCAAAGGGCTTCAGTTCCTTGACCTTGTCAAAACCTTCCGGCGCCATTTTGGTCTGGTCGCCGAACCAGGAAAGCGTCGACATCATCAGCGCGGAAATGCCTTCGGCGCCGAGGCCGTTCGGCCATGCGATGCGGCCCTGCCATTCCGGCTTCCACATGTCCTTCCAGGACGTGATCGGCGCGGACGCCTTGGTCTTGTTGTAGACGATGGTGCAGGGGTTAATGGCAACGCCGTAACCGCCCTTCCTGGCGATCGGGTAGAGATATTGCGCGTTTTCGACCGCGTCGGTCGCCGGCTGGGTGACGCCATCCTTCACGGCCTGACGGCTTTCGAAGATGTTGAGATAGAGCACGTCGAAGCTCGGGCGGCCGCGTTCTGCATAGGCGCGGGCGCGGCGCTCGACGGTGCCGCCCAGCACGTAAGAGATCTTGCAGCCGTATTTGTCGACCAGAACCGGCTCGATATACTGCTTGACGATCTTTTCCTGGGTGCCGCCCCAGATGCCGACGACAAGCTCGTCGCCGGGCTTCGGGTCCGGCGTCTGGGCCCGGACGAAGGAATAGGGAGCGGCAAGCGTGGCGGCCCCGCCCAGAATAAGTTTGTTGAAGGAACGTCTCTTGATGTTCATGACAGCTGTTCTCCTGGTTTTATGTTTTTGTCAGATAAAGGTGGTCCCGCCCGGTTCGGCGGTGACCTGGCATGCCGTTCCCACCGGCGGCGGCGGCGTGTCGGAGGGGACGACAAGCCGGATCATGCCGCAGGCGGCCTGGATATCGGCCTCATAGGTCTCGCCGAGATAGGCAGCATTGACGAGCGTTCCTGAGACCGAAAGCGGGAAGTTTTCTTCGCCGAAGCGCAGGCGCGAGGCGCGCAGCACCAGTTTGGTGGCCTTTGGCGGCGCGCCGGCGCAGGTGATGCCGGGGGCGGAAAACACGCCGTTTTCCACCTTGCCGTCGATCACCGTGCGGTGGCCGAGGAAGGTCGCGGTAAACGGGCTCTTGGGGTGATCGCAAAGGGCAAGCGGCGTGCCGATCTCGCTCATCACGCCCTTGCTCATCACCGCCACGCGGTCCGACATGGAAAGCGCTTCCGACTGGTCGTGGGTGACGAAGATGGTGGTGATGCCGAGGCGCTGCTGCAGCGAGCGGATCTCGTTGCGCATGTCGGCCCTGAGATTGGCGTCGAGGTTCGACAGCGGCTCATCCAGAAGCAGAACATCCGGCTCGATCACCAGCGCGCGGGCAAGGGCGACGCGCTGCTGCTGGCCGCCGGAGAGCTGGCCCGGATAGCGATCGGCATAGGGGCTAAGGCCGACAGTTTCCAGCGTCTTTCCCGCCCGCTCCCGCCACTCGGCCCGCGAGGCGTTGCGCATGCGAAGACCGAAGCCGACATTGTCGATCACGGTCAGATGCGGAAACAGCGCGTAGGACTGGAACACCACGCCGATATTGCGCTTGTGCACCGGCTTGCGGCTGATGTCCTTGTCGTTGAGGATGATGCGACCGCCCGACGGCTCGACGAAACCGGCGATCATCCTGAGCGTCGTCGTCTTGCCGCAGCCAGACGGGCCGAGCAGCGACAGAAGCTCGCCCTTGGGCACTTCGATCGTCAGGCCCGAGACGGCTGTGGTATCGCCATAGGTCGCCGAAACATTGTCGAGGGTGAGATAGGGCTTAGGCGCCATTTGCGGTGTCCTCATTCAGAACGGAAAGCACGAGACGGCTGGCCGCGTGGCAAATCGCCAGCGTCAGCGGCTGAGCGTTCATCCCATCGGCAGATGCCGGGTCTTGTGCATGGAGAGAAAAGGCGGGCCAGGCGGCGGCCTGCAGCGACAGGCGGAGGCTGAAACCCGCCGGCACCGTAACAAAGGCCGCTCTGAGACCGACGCTCACCGGCGCACCCGTCACTTTTGTCCGGGTTATTCCGGTCTGGATCACGTTTGCGCTTCCTGTGGGGGGGACCAGAGAGAGCGTGGCAACGAGATCGAAGACCTGTGCTTCCGTCGATATGGTGATGTCAGCCCTGACGGGCCCGCAAAGAATGAAGTCCTGCGCAAAGGGCGCTGTGGTATAGACGGCGACGTCTGAACGGCCGTCGCTCGCCGCCCGATCGACGAAACCCGCCGGTTCGCCGACATGTCCGCCGACAAGCGGCGCCGGACGGAAGGGATCGCTGACGAGCACATCCTCGCCATCGCCGGCCACATCCGCAAGCCGGCCGTCATTCGCAAGCGTCGCGGCAAGCCCGCCGGAAGCGAGCGCCAGCGGTTTCTCCAGGGTCTCCGGCCAGTGGTCGAACGTCCTCCAGCGACGCTCCCCCATATCGAACAGCGTGAGAGCCGGCGGCGGATTGCCCCGGTTCTTCAGATAGAAATCGAAGAAGGCGATATTGGCGCGGTCGACGGAATAGGTCTCCGCTTCCGGTATGCGCGATTGGCCGCTTGCGCCGTTCCACGGCATATGCGCCCATGGGCCGATGGCAAGATGCGCGGTCTCCGGCGAGGCGTTGCGAAACGCCCGATCGGCGGCAAGCGTGCCTTCCAACATGAAGTCGTACCAGCCGCCGGTGTGCAGCACCGGGATATCCAGCGCGTGATCCTTGAGCAAGCGCTTAGGCGAGACCTGATCCCAGTCGCTTTCGAGATTGTCGATCCAGCGCTTCAGGTGCGAAAGCGCCGGACGTTCGGTGAGGTAGCGGGCTGTCTCCGGAAGGCCCTTGAGGGCGGAAAGTTCGGCATGGGTCTCGCGATCACCGTCATGGGCAGCCTTCAGCAACGCCATCTGCAGCGCCCAGCCGACCATGCCGGCATAACGCGGCGCCCCGCCCTCATAGGCCCAGTCCTTCTCCGGCGCGAAGGATCCCATGGCCGGCGCCATGGCATCCACTCGTCCGCCGCCGGCAAGCGCCAGATATTGCGTGATCGCCTGATAGGAAAAGCCGTAGAGCCCGATCTTGCCGTTGGCCCCCTCAAGCCCCCGCGCCCAGTCGACCGTTTCCGCGCCATCGCTCAATTCCTGGCGCAGGCAATCGAAATCGCCTTCCGAGGCGCCCATGCCGCGCACGTCCTGCACCACCACGAGATAGCCGTGGCGGGCATACCAGGAAGGGTGGGCGAGGACGACGGTGGAGGCGATCGCCTTGCCATAGGGCTGGCGCATCAGAAGAACCGGCCAATCCCCCTCGCTCGCCGGGCGATAGACATCCGCCGCCAGCGCCACACCGTCTTTCAGGGTGAGGTGCTCGACGCGCTTTGAAACGGCAGATGTCGGGTTTCGTGCCAGCAAGCGATCAGTCCTTGAACATGGTCTTCTGGGTGAGCCGTTCCATCGGGAAGGCGAGAACCTCTTCTGCAAGCGCTACGAGGCTCTGAGCGGAGCGCTCGACATGGATCCTGCCACGCTCGGCGTCGGCGGCAGCCGCATTGCCGCAGGCGCCCGAAGGGTGGAGATCCTGGGTCTGCCAGCCGAAGCCGATCCGCCCTTCCGCCGTCAGCACCTGATTGCCGCGCTCCATCTCGACGGACATGGGCTGGAAATCCTCGGCATATTGCATGTCGACCAGGTCTGGATGCAGATGCAGCATGGTCGAGGTTTCGGATTCACCGCCGTGAATGCCGTGTTTCAGCTCGTGCTCGCTGTAGAGATCAGCCTGGCTGGCGCCGGCGGAGACCCAGGAGGAGACGGCGAACATGCCGCATTTGATCCTCAGCTCGCGGCACACGATCTCCATCACCTGCGGCTGGCCGCCATGGGAATTGGCGAAGATGATCTTCCTGCAGCCGGCCCGCGCCACGCTCTCGCCGATCTCGAACCAGAGGCGGGCCAGCGTCTCGTAGGACAGCGTCAGCGTGCCGGGATATTCCAGATGCTCGACCGATTTGCCGACCGCCTGCATCGGCAGGACCAGCACCTTCATGTCGTCCGGCATGATTTCCACGGCGCGGCTGATGATGCCGGCATTGATGGCGCTGTCGACGCGAACGGGAAGATGCGGACCGTGCTGCTCGACGGCGGCCACCGGCAGGATCGCGACGAATTCCGACATGTCCATGTCGGTAAAGTCCTTGGTCGTGTGATCCCACCACCAGTGCGATTTGAGCGGCATTTGGTCTTCCTTCCATCCAGCGTCCGGACAAGGCTTCGCCGGCGGCGCGAGCAACACGGCTCGGCACGGCAACCAACCGGACTAAGTTTTATGCAGTTTAGAT
>NZ_CFHTCS010000297.1:0-5521 GCF_984369615.1 Martelella sp.
CCGAATAGCGGCCGGCGAGCGAAAGATAGGTCGTCAGCGCCGCGCCCTTGTTGCCGCGCTCCTCCTTGGCGACCTGCACCAGCAGGATCTGCCGGCGCTTGATCACTTCCTGGATGCGGTACTGCTTGCGCATCCGGCGGTGGCCATTGTCCGGCACCTCTTCCATCGCGTCTTCGGCGCCGACGGATTCGACGCTGTCGTCGTCATCGTCGAGGTCCTCGGAAATCGTGTCGGCGTCGACCTCGGCCGCCATATGGGTCGGGCCGCCCTTGTCTTCGTCGTCAGAGCCTTTTTCGCCCGAAGACTCATCTTTGGAAGCTGTCTCGCCGTCGCCCTCGACCGACGCGTCCGCTTCGCCCTTCGCTGCCTTCTTGGCGGCCGGCTTGCGGCGCCTGCGGGGCTTGGGCTTTGCCGTTTCCTCAGCGGCTTTAGTCGTTTCAGCGGTTGCCGCTGCCTCGGACGCGTCGTCGGATTTTGCTTCGGCCTCGGCCTTCGTCTCGGAAGCGTCCGCAGCCTCTGCCGATGCTTCGGCGCCTGCAGCCTTTTCCGGTTCCTGCGTCGCCTCGTCGGCCTTGCTGTCGGCCGTGTTCGAGCGCGATTTCGCCCGGCCCCTGCGGGTGCGGGGCTTCGGCTTGCCGTCGGCCTCGGCGGCCTTCTCGGAGGCCTCGGCCGGCTCGGTCATGGAGGCCTCGGCGTCGTCGCCGTCATCCTCTTCGCTTGCTTCCTTCAGAAGGGCTTCGCGATCGGCCAGCGGGATCTGGTAATAGTCGGGATGGATTTCCGAAAAGGCCAGGAAGCCATGGCGGTTGCCGCCATAGTCGACAAACGCGGCCTGGAGAGAGGGCTCGACCCGCGTGACCTTTGCAAGATAGATGTTGCCGCGCAGCTGTTTCTTGTGCTGCGATTCGAAATCGAACTCCTCTATGCGATTTCCACGAACAACGACGACGCGCGTCTCTTCTTCATGAGAGGCGTCGATGAGCATTTTGTCTGCCATTTATAGTGAGCTCCTCGGCGCAGTCGCTCGCCGGTCTCCGAAAGGACGCTCGTCCTGTCCCGGAAACGGTTGCCTGCGGATGCGCCGGATGAATGTGCGTTCGACCGGTGCAACGAAACGCGGGCGGCTGCTTCTCGAATCAGTCCGTCGCCGCTTGCGGGCGGAAAGGCCGATGGAAGAAATTGACGCTTCGTTCTCATATGAAACCAGTCGAAACCAATACTAACGGGCCTCTCGAGTAGAGAGGCGATGAATATGCCCTCAGGGGGTCGCCCGAAGAGCATTGACCCTTACGCCGAAACGATTTTTGAGAAACACGTATAACGGCGAAGATATTCTGTTCGGTGGTGGAAGGACGCGGGTGATCCGTCACTCCATATGGCGCCAATCAACAAGAGACCGGCTGCCCTTGCGCGCAATCGTCCCGTCATAAATCTCCACCTGAACCACATTAGTATGTATTCCATGCTGCAATAGCAAGAAAAATCCAATCCCCGGTTATATTTGAGCGCCAAGCGAATCATGCCACTGAAGGCCGCGCCAGCCGGGTGGGCGTTCCCTGTTCCGTCTGGTGGACGTATCGGGTGCGGCGCTCGGGCCATTCTTTCGCCATCACCGTGGCGTTCATGGTCGCTTTCTTGCCGGCGGGCCGGCAGTTACGGTAATACACGGTTGGATTGCATTTTCGCGGGCCTGGCCTGCGACAAGCGAGAGGTGGCATGACGGGACGCAATGTGGCCGGCGGCAGGGTTCTTTTTGACAGTGTTTTCGCGGCGCGCCTGGCGATAGCCGGGGCGCTTCTGCTCCTCTTTTTGACAGCGGTTGCGCCGGCTGCGCGCGCCAGCGCGGAAGACGCGGATGCCGAGGCACCGCTGATCGCCTATAACGCGCTTCTTGTCGGCGATGATGCGCGGGCCCGCCTCGTGGTCGACTTCGACCGTTCGCCGGAGTTCAGCTATCATTACCTCAAGGATCCCGCCCGGCTGGTGATCACCCTTCCGAGCACGGCCTTCGGGTTTGCCGCCGACGCGGTCGAGCCACGCGGGCTCGTCAGCGATGTGCGCTACGGCGCGACCGGACCGGGCCAGTCCCGCATCGTGCTTTCGGCGCGCGAGCCGATCCAGATGACGCTCGGCGAGGTCCGGCAGGAGGAGGGGGGCAGCGCCCGTCTGGTGATCGATCTTGCGATTGCCGATGCCGCGCGCTTCGCCGCCCTCGTGGAGCGCCGGCAGTCCGAGGCGGGCGACGCTTTCACCGACAGCCTTGCGACGCCGGTCGACGACGACACCTATGTCGTTGCTGTCGATGCCGGTCATGGCGGCGTCGATACCGGCGCGATCGGCGAGGACACGAAGACGCTGGAAAAGACGATCACGCTCGATTTCGCCCGCGCCTTTGCCAGGCGATTGGCGCAGGAGCCGGGATACGAGCCTTTTCTGACCCGCGATTCGGATGTCTATCTTTCACTCTCCAGACGGGTGGAACTGGCGCGACAGCACGGCGCCGACCTTTTCATCTCGTTTCACGCGGATTCGCTCGATCAGCCCGACATTTCGGGCGCGACCGTCTATACGCTTTCCGACCGCGCGTCGGACCGGCTTGCCGCTGCCCTTGCCCGGCGCGAAAACCTGTCCAACGAGATCATGGGCATCGAAGCCGACAGCGAGCCGGAGGAGGTGACCGATATCCTGCTCGACCTCACGCGACGCGAGACCCAGAGCTTTTCGATTTCGCTTGCCGACAGGGTCGTTGCCTCGTTCAGCGGGCAGATCGGGCTGATCAACAATCCCCATCGCTTTGCAGGCTTCATGGTGCTGAGGGCGCCGGACATTCCCTCGATCCTGCTCGAGATCGGCTTTCTCTCCAATGCCGAGGACGAGAGGCGCATGCTCGATCCGGAATGGCGCGACCGGCTGGTGGACCGGTTGGTGGAGGCGGTCAAGCGGTATCGACACCCGCTCGTCTCCGGTGGCGGATGAGCAACAGCCGCGCCGGATCGATCCATGCGCCGAAACAACATTTTAGCGGCGTCGCAAAAAGCGCACATTCGTTGTAAAAAGGTGCTCGGGGTGTTTTCAACACGGGCTCGGGGCGGTATCTGCGGTCATTTGGAAAATGCGCCGGCATGAGACCATTTCGGCACGAGGAAAGTTCGGCCAGCCTCGCCAGAGACAGGATTCAACAGACGTGAACGTGATCAAGCTTATCGGATATCTTTTCGGCCTCGCCTGCGCGCTTTTTGTCGTGGTGGCGATCGGCGTCGGGATTTATCTGAACAATGTCGCCAAGGATCTGCCGGACTACGAGGTGCTTGCGCAGTATACGCCGCCGGTCACGACGCGCATTTATGCCGGCAACGGCGAACTGATGGCCGAATACGCCCATGAGCGCCGCCTGTTCCTGCCGATCGATGCCATTCCCATGCGCGTGCGCGGCGCCTTCCTGTCGGCCGAAGACAAGAATTTCTACTCCCACCCCGGCGTCGACGTCGTCGGCCTGACGCGCGCGATCATCACCAATGTGCGCAATATGGGCACCGGTCGCCGCCCCGTCGGCGCTTCGACCATCACCCAGCAGGTCGCCAAGAACTTCCTTCTGTCGTCGGACCAGACCTATGAGCGCAAGGTCAAGGAGGCGATCCTGTCCTTCCGCATCGAGCAGGCCTATTCCAAGGATACGATCCTCGAACTTTACCTCAACGAGGTCTATTTCGGCCTGAACGCATACGGCATCGCCGATGCGGCGCTTTCCTATTTCGACAAGCCGGTCTCCGACCTGACGATCGCCGAGAGCGCCTATCTCGCCGCCGTTCTCAAGGGGCCGGCCAATTACGATCCCTACCGCCATCCCGAAGCCGCGATCGAGCGCCGCAACTGGGTGATCAGCCGGATGGAGGAAAACGGCTACATCACCGCCGAGGAAGCCGAAACGGCGCGCGCCGAACCGCTTGGCGTGGTCTCGACGCACCGCAACCGGCCGATTGCGGGCGATGAATATTATGCGGAGGCCGTCCGCCGCGAGCTGAAGGACAAGTATGGCGAGGAGATGCTCTATGAAGGCGGGCTTTCGGTGCGCACCTCGCTTGACCCCAAGATGCAGCTCGATGCCCAGAAGGCGCTGCGCGACGGCCTTATCAACTATGACGAGGCGGCCGGTTTCCGCGGGCCGATCGCCGAAGTATCGGTTTCCGGCGACTGGGGCCCGGAACTGGCCAAGTTGCGGCCGCTCTGGGACGTGCCGGACTGGAAGATCGCCGTCGTGCTCGGCGTGAGCGGCGAGGGAGCCGAGATCGGCATCCGTCCGCAGATCGATGCCGCCGGCAAGGTGGATACGGCGCGCGAGACCGGTTTCATTCCGGCCGATGACATGAAGTGGGCCTATCGTTTCCTCGAAAAGGGCAAGCCGAACGCAAAGAGCCCCGAAGGCGTGCTGAAGCCCGGCGATGTCGTCTATGTCGAGACGACCGGCGAGGGCGACACCTACAGGCTGCGGCAGGTGCCGAAGGTTCAGGGCGGTCTTGTCGCCATGGACCCGCAGACGGGCCGCGTTCTGGCCATGGTCGGCGGCTTCGCCTTCTCCGAAAGCCAGTTCAACCGCGCGACGCAGGCCTATCGCCAGCCGGGCTCCTCCTTCAAGCCCTTCGTCTATGCCGCGGCGCTCGACAATGGCTACACGCCGGCCTCCGTGGTCATGGATGCGCCGATCGAGATCGAGTCCGGCGGCGAACTGTGGAAGCCGCAGAACTATGCCGGCGGTTTCTCCGGTCCGCAGACGCTGCGAACCGGCATCGAGAAGTCGAAGAACCTGATGACCGTGCGCCTCGCCAACGACCTCGGCATGGAAACGGTTGCCGATTATGCCGAACGTTTCGGCATCTACGATCACATGGATCCGGTGCTCGCCATGTCGCTCGGCTCCGGCGAGACCACCGTCATGCGCATGGTTTCCGCCTATGCGGTGATCGCCAATGGCGGCAAGCAGGTCAATCCGACGCTGATCGACCGCATCCAGGACCGCTACGGCGAGACGATATTCAAGCATGAGGAGCGCATCTGCGAGAACTGCAATGCGGAGGAATGGACCGGGCAGGCCGAGCCCATTCTCATCGATGACCGCCAGCAGGTGCTCGATCCCATGACGTCCTACCAGATCACCTCGATGATGGAGGGCGTCGTCCAGCGCGGCACGGCGGCCAGCGCCGTCAATCTGGACCGTCCGGTCGCCGGCAAGACCGGCACCACCAATGACGAGAAGGATGCCTGGTTCGTCGGCTTCACGCCCAATCTCGTCGCCGGGCTTTACATTGGCTTCGACCAGCCGGCAACGCTCGGCCGCCACGGGACGGGCGGCGGCCTTGCCGCGCCGATCTTCAACGCGTTCATGACCGACGCGCTGAAGGAACTGCCGGTCGAAAACTTCATCGAACCCGAGGGCATGACCAACATCCTGGTCAACCGCTCGACCGGCATGCGCGCCGGCGGTTCCGGGCCCGGCGTCATCGCCGAGGCCTTCAAGCCCGGCTCG
>NZ_CFHTCS010000298.1:0-5469 GCF_984369615.1 Martelella sp.
GCGCGCTTTCAAAATTTCAGCGAAAAACGGCTCAGGCAGCGAGCTTGGCGGCGACCTTGGCGACGTGACCGCCCTGGAAGCGGGCAGCCTCGAGCTCGACGGCCGACGGCATGCGCGAACCGTCGCCATCGGTGATCGTGGAGGCGCCGTAGGGAGAGCCGCCCTTGATCTCGTCGAGGCCCATCTGGCCGGCAAAGGCGTAAGGCAGGCCAACAACGACCATGCCCTGGTGAAGCAGGGTCGGGATGAAGCCGAGAATGGTCGATTCCTGGCCGCCATGCTGGGTGGCCGAGGAGGTGAAGACCGAGCCGACCTTGCCGACGAGCTTGCCGGTTGCCCACAGCGCGCCGGTCTGGTCGACGAAGTTGCGCATCTGCGAGGCCATGGTGCCGAAGCGGGTGCCGGCGCCGAAGATGATGGCGTCATACTGGTCGAGTTCGTTCGGATCGGCGATCGGCGCGTCCTGGTCGAGCTTGAAATGCGACGCCTTGGCCACGTCTTCCGGCACCAGTTCGGGAACGCGCTTGATGGTTACCTCGGCGCCTTCGGCTGCAGCGCCTTCGGCAACGGCCTTGGCCATGGCTTCGATATGGCCGTAGGCCGAGTAATAGAGAACGAGAACTTTAGCCATTTGAAAACTCCAGTTGGACGGATTTGAAATCTGTACCCCGCAGATAGGCCTTCGGGCGCAGCGAAGTCCAGAGGCCGCGGCATAGACGCAGTGTTCACCCAATCGGCGGCAGAGACGCTTTGCTGCCGCGGCGGGCTTGAAGAAACGCAACCGAGGGTCCAAAACGTGAAAACAAGCCTGCTTCAACCGAACACGGACCAACCACAATGAGCGAAGACGACAATCCGACCGCGGCGATGCTCGCCATCGGCGACGAACTCCTGTCCGGCCGCACCAAGGACAGGAATATCGGCCATCTGGCAGAAGCGATGACGCTCATCGGCATCGGCCTGAAGGAAGTGCGGATCGTCGCCGACGACGAGGCCGCGATCGTCGAGGCTGTCAATGCGCTGAGGGAGCGCTACACCTATGTCTTCACCTCCGGCGGCATCGGCGGCACCCATGACGACATCACCGCCGATTCGGTTTCCGCCGCCTTCGGCCTGCCCTGCATCTACAATGACGAGGCGATGAGCCGGCTTGCAGCCCATTACGAGCGGCGCGGCATAGACTTCAACGCGTCGCGCCAGCGCATGGCGCGCATGCCGGAAGGCGCGCGCCTGATCGACAATCCGGTCTCCACCGCGCCCGGTTTCGTCATCGGCAATGTGCATGTGATGGCGGGCGTGCCCAGCATCTTCGAGGCGATGCTCGACAATGTCATGCCGACGCTCAAGGGCGGCGCGCCGCTCGTCACCAAGACCGTGGAATGCCCCTTCGGCGAGGGCGACATCGCGGCGCGACTCGGGGAAATCCAGAAGTCCCATCCGAAGACCTCGATCGGCTCCTATCCCCGTTTCTCCTCCGAAGGGTTTCGCACCCAACTCGTCGTCCGGGCAAGGGCGGAGGCCGATGCGGAGGCTGCGGCCGCGGATATCCGCGCCATGCTCGAGGCGATGACGGCCGGTTGATGCCCGTGTCGCCTTACCCGAAAGGCGCGTTTCCGCCCTTCGCATTTTCTGGCATTAGGCATAGACTGTCGAAGCAGCAACGGCCGGCGCGTGAGCCGGCATGTCATACGGGTGGGAGCCAAGCCCGAGAGGAGTGTTTCAGATGACCTACAAGACCATACTCGCCGTCATGGAATCACCGACGCAAGCCGGCGGCTTCCTCGATTACGCCGTTGAAATCGTTCGCTCCTTCGACGCACACGTAATCGGCCTCCATGCCGAGACCGTGAACCCGACGCCGATCATCGCGCCGATGGAAATCCCCGATCCGATCTCGATCCAGTCGCTGCAGGACATGGCCGAAAAGCGCAGCGCCGAACTGGGCGAGATCTTCCGCAAGCGCGCGGAACGCGAGGGCCTCTCCCACGAGTGGCGCAAGATCGTCTCCGCCTCCGGCTTTGCCGGATCCTCGGTCATCGACAGCGCCCGGTCCTGCGATCTGATCATCGCCCCGCAGGTCAGCCCCGACGCGCCCGGAGACGCCCGCGCCGATTTCGAGAGCTTCCTGTTCGAAAGCGGCCGGCCCGTGCTGCTGGTGCCGCATGTCGACAAGGTGGCCAAGCCCTTCAACCGCGTGATGGTCGCCTGGAACGGCTCGCGCGAGGCCGCGCGCGCCACATTCGATGCCCTGCCCTTCCTGAAAAAGGCCGGCGAGGTCGAAATCTTCTCGGTCAACCCGCATGACAGCAACGACCAGGAAAGCGGTCTCACGGGCGCGGAAATCGCCGCGACGCTCGCCCGCCACGGCGTCAATGTGACGGCCACCAGCGCCCATGCCGACAAGGCGAAGGCAGCAACCATCATCGAGAACCGCCTGTCCGACAATTCCGTCGACCTTCTGGTCATGGGCGCCTATACGCATTCCAGGCTGTGGGAACTGCTGTTCGGCGGCGTCACCCGCACGCTGCTGGAATCGATGACGGCGGCAACGCTGATGTCGCGCTGATCCGGCGACGCGCCATCTTTCCGCTGGCTGCAGGACCGCATGTCTTGCCTTTTGGAGACGAATGCGGCTAATAGCGATGCCCAACGGCAGGCCGTCGCCTGCCCCGGGCATCGCAGACGCGTTTTCATGCTCCCGGGGCAGGACGGATGCCACAGGGCCGGACGGAGTTGTCGGCCGTCAAACCCTTTGCGTCACCCCTGTCCCGGAGCCTTTCATGTCCCTTCCCGAAAAAGCCTTTCCCGTTTCCTGGGATCAGTTTCACCGCGATGCGCGCGCGCTTGCCTGGCGCCTGTCCGGCCTTGACCAGACCTTTCACGCGATCGTCTGCGTCACGCGCGGCGGCCTCGTGCCGGCGGCGGTGATCTCGCGCGAACTGGAAATCCGGCTGATCGAAACGGTCTGCATCGCCAGCTATCACGACTATACGAGCCAGGGCCAGACGAAGCTTCTGAAGGGGATCTCCGAGGAATTGACGAAGACCGGCGGCGAAGGCGTGCTGATCGTCGACGACCTGACGGACACCGGCAACACGGCGCGGGAGGTGCGCGACATGCTGCCGAAGGCGCATTTTGCCTGCGTCTATGCCAAGCCCCAGGGTGTGCCGACCGTCGACACCTTCGTCACCGAGGTCAGCCAGGACACCTGGATCTACTTCCCCTGGGACATGGGCTTCACCTATCAGGAGCCGATCAAGAAGGGCCCGGCGCAGTAAGCCAAGCCATTTCACAACGCGGAAACAACAAACGCCCGACCGGCTTCCCGTCCGGTCGGGCGTTTGCGTCGCGCGGCAGGGGGGATCACCGCTTGCGGAGACGGGCACGGGCTGCGGGCGCGAGATAGTGAGTCAGCACGGGTCCCGCGACCCAGGCGATCAGCAGCATCGCGGGCAGCAGGAAGATGCGTGCGTCATAGAGCGGCGGCACGGTGAGGATCACCGCGACAACCGCGGCGCAGCCGATGGCGATAACGATGTAAGCAAGAACGCGGGCAGGCAGGTTATCCATGGCAGTTCTCCCTTGGTGTTGCATGGTAAACGCCACGTGAAGAAAAGAGTTCCCGCGAGGACAGGCCAAAATCGCTTCAGCTCTTGCTGCGCTCGCGCCTGAGCTTTTCCCACCATTGCAGGCGCTTGTTGATCTCGCGCTCGAAACCGCGCTCCGGCGGACCGTAGAATTTCATCCGGCCCATTTCGGTGGGAAAATAGTCCTGACTGGAAAAGGCATCCGGCTCGTCATGGTCGTAGCGATAGCCGTCGCCGTAGCCTTCCGATTTCATCAGCTTGGTCGGCGCGTTGAGGATGTGTTTCGGCGGCAGCAGCGAGCCGTGCTCCTTTGCCGCGCGCATCGCCGCCTTGAAGGCGGTATAGACGCCGTTCGATTTCGGCGCGGTGGCGAGATAGACGCAAGCCTCCGCCAGCGCCAGTTCGCCTTCCGGGGAGCCGAGATAGTCATAGGCATCCTTGGCGGCGTTGGCGATGACAAGCGCCTGCGGATCGGCAAGGCCGATATCCTCGGATGCCATGCGCACCAGCCTGCGGCCGAGAAACAGCGGATCCTCGCCGGCATCGAACATGCGGGCGAGATAATAAAGGGCCGCATCCGGGTCCGATCCGCGCACGGATTTGTGCAGGGCCGAAATCAGGTTGTAGTGCCCGTCCTGACCCTTGTCATAGATCGGGGCGCGGCGCTGGACGATGTTCATCAGGCTTTGCGGGTCGAGCCGCTCATCGGCACGGGCCGAGCGCCAGACCTCTTCCGCAAGCGTCAGGATCGCGCGCCCGTCGCCGTCGGCCATCATCACCAGGGTCTCGCGCGCGGCATCATCGAGCGGCAGCGCCCTGCCCTCCGCCTCCTCCGCGCGCTTCATCAGTTCGGCAAGGCTTTCGGCATCATGGGAACGGAAGGTCAACACGCGGGCGCGCGACAGAAGCGCGGCATTGAGCTCGAAGGACGGGTTTTCGGTGGTTGCGCCAACCAGGATGATGGTGCCGTCCTCCATCACGGGCAGGAAACTGTCCTGCTGGGCGCGGTTGAAACGGTGGATCTCGTCGACGAACAGCAGCGTCTGCCGCCCGTTCATGCGCCGGGCGCGGGCAGACTCGAAGACCTTCTTCAGGTCCGCCACGCCGGAAAAGATCGCCGAGATCTGCTCGAAGGCGAGACCGGCCTCGCCGGACAGGAGCCGCGCGACCGTGGTCTTGCCCGTGCCCGGCGGCCCCCAGAAGATCATCGAGCCGAGCGAGCCGGAGGCGATCATGCGCGTCAGCGCGCCGTCCGGCCCGGTCAGATGCGGCTGGCCGGTCACCTCGCCAAGCGTCTTCGGGCGAAGCCGGTCGGCGAGCGGTCGCTTGTTTTCGATGTCCTCGGGGACGTGCGGGGCAAAAAGGTCGCTCATCTGAATATCTGGTTTATCATCCTGCCGCCGCGATTGATGGAAAGACGCCAGTAACCGGGCTTCTCGTCCGCCATATCCTCGAGCGTCTCGGTGTTGTCAATCGGCGCGTCATTGACGGCGACAATGACGTCGCCCCTGGCAAAGCCGATCCGCTGGGCCGTGGAGCCCTGTTCGATATCGCTCACCACCACTCCATCATCGATCCCCGAAAGGCGCAACTCCTCGGCGACGCGCGGCGAGACGTTTTCCACCGTAAGCCCTGAAAAGGGCGAGGAACCGTCGATCACGCGGGTGTCGCGCGGCGGATCCTCAGGCGCCAGATCAAGCGGCAGGGCGACATGGGTCACCTGCCCGTCCCGCTCGACCGTCAGGTCCGCGGTGTTGCCGATGCCGGCAACGGTCAGCCGGTAGAGCAGCGCATCGGGATGTTCGACCGGAATGTCGTTGACCGCAACGATCACGGAACCGGGTTCAAGACCGGCCTTTTCCGCCGGACTGCCCGGACGGGG
>NZ_CFHTCS010000299.1:0-5423 GCF_984369615.1 Martelella sp.
CGTTCGCGGAAAGCAGAAGCGGTAGCGGCCATGGAAAACGGGAGCCTATCCGCATTCGGGCGGAAGTTCATCGTTGACGAAAAGCCCGTGGCGGCGGCGTGTCTCCAATAAGTCGCCCCATATGGTCCTCCCGGTTCTCCTCTGTGCTCTTCAGCTAGAGGCTGCTTTTCAGCTCCTTTGCGCAACGGTACCCTGCTCAAGACCATCATCTTCTATGCTTGCCCCTTGCGGGGTAGCCGTATGCTCCCTTAGCAGGGGAGTAGCGGTTAGCTCGGCTTAAGCCTGTACAACAAGGGACCTACTTGCACGGTTAACCCCAAGGCTACCCCGAAGCCGACCCCAGAGGCAGGCACGCGGCAATACCTCAAGCGGCTACCAATGATGAGGGGAAGACCCGTAGCAATGTGCAAGGCATACCGCACCCCCAAAAGGCACATGCAAAAGGGGGGCCTAAGGTTGCTAGTCCTAAGCTCCCCGAGACTGTGGTGATCTGCCGATCTACAGGAGCCCGGCGCTCTGCATTGCCAGATAGTCGGCAACAGAGATGCCCCGCGCTTTAGCCCCTGCGATGACCTCACGTTGGCGGCGCTTCTTCTCCCACCAAGCACGGGGCGTTGCTTTGCTGGATAGAGTGAGCCGTTCCGAGTCGGACAGGATATCCATTCGGGCACCCTTGCCGCTCATCACCTTTCGAATGGCCTCGATGCGATCATCATTACCTAAGAAGGTGCCAGTCCAAGCCCCGTCCTTTTGCTCCTCTGACACAATCAGGAAGGCTCCGAAGCCGTTGGTATGGGCCTTCAGTGTTATTCGGCACCCGGTTGCATCCGGCTCAGTCTTGCGTATCGCCTCCCGCATCGCCAGCACCTCCGGGATGTCGCCGGGGTTGTTCACGGTAACGCTGAAATTGCTGTCCATGTGTGTCATTGACGATTCTCCTCCTTGTCAATATCGCGCCCTGTGCATGCACGTCCCATCGGGTAGCGACACCGTGCAGTCAGCTAGGGCATTCGCAAGTTTGTCCTGCATGCGGTCCTCATGCCAAAGCCACAGGGCGAACAATATGGCCCCGAGGATGAGCACGGCCCGTGCCATGCTGTCCATTTCCGCCTGCTTCTCCTTCAGCTTCCTGTGAGCCGAAAAGAGCAGGGCATTGTAGCGGTCCTCGGCCATCTGCCGTTCCTCATCTGTCATGGCTGCCCCCTTCCTTCTCCTCCAAGAGTGGCTCAATCTTCTCCAGTTCTTCAGCGTACCCCTTCAAGCTAAGCTCGGTGCCGCCATACCCTTGGGCTGAGCTGCGGGCCAAATCCTCCAGCCCCTTCCCGTAGGAGCGCCCGGAGATATAGTGCTCGGCCTCATGGTCCAGCCGGTAGCGGCGGCACAGGTCACGGAACAGGTGGCGGAAACCATGATTCGCCGGGGGTATTTGTGTGTCCCCCTTCAGGGCCACCCCATGAATCCATTCGCTGAGGTTCCCTTGTGTGCGGGCAGGGAAGAGCGGGACATTTGGCTTGGCTGCCTTGGCAAACTCAAGGATGCCCTCAGCGATAACAGCCGAATGGATAGGCACCCAGCGGCCTTTGTGGGTCTTGGTGGTCCGCTCGCCTTCGGCCTTGATATGGACAAACCAGTGGCCTTCGATCTGCTCAAAGTCGTCCGGCCTGAGCTGTGCGGCTTCTCCGACACGCATTCCCGAGTATGCCATCAACCACGGGACCCAACGGCGCTCCGGCTTGGTCTCCTTGCGGCTGGCCTTGAGGATAGCTTGGGCCTGTACGAGGCTGTATGTCCGCTTGGCGCTGTTGACCTCCTCCTTATCCGGCAGGTTCAGGTGCTCCAGTGGCAGGCCGGTGGGATAGAGCTGGCCGCTGCTCTGGCGCTGACCCCATTTGCATATTGCTTGGAGTGCAGCCCCCTTGTCCCGCACCGTGGTCCTTGAGGGGCGGGGCTCCGCCTTGAACAGGTGGTCCATCCAGCGGGTGACCTCGCCGGGGGTAATGGTGGTGGCGTCCTCGCTATGCCGATAGGCCGCAAACTCACTGGCGATGCGCCGGTACTTCTTGAGAGTCGCTGCCGATTTGCCCCGACGCGAGGCCATAAGGGACTCCTTGTCCCGGCTTCGCTTTTCCTCTTCGTCTATTATGTCAGAGAAGGTGGTGGTCTTGGTTGCTGCCTTTCGCGTACCCGGCTCGAAGGGTGGCAGCGCCCTCAGGCGTTCCTCCAGTTGATTGAGCCCCCGGTAGTCTAGCCCCAGGGTCTGCTCCAAGCCTCCCCGTGCCTCTGCCAACTGGCTAAGCATGAGGAGGTTTAGCTGGGCCTCATCAACAGCAGTGATGGGCTTCCCGTACTCATCCTTGACCGCTTGGGCTTCAGGGGTGACTTGTTGCTTGAGCCCCTCGGCCAAGGCTGGGGCAATGTCCGTGAGGAAGTAGCCGAACCTTCCGTTTTTTGCGTAGTCGGCTAGCAGCTTCCGGCTTAGCTCGTTGCGTTGCTCATCGTTGGCAGCAAGGAATCGCTTGAGGAATTGCAGGAAGTCGGCCCGCTCTTCTTTAGATACCGCTTCAAGGGCTGCGCTGGTGTGCTGGCCAAAGTGGTGAGCTGGTGGCACATGAAAAGGGGGAGGCGGCGGGGTGAACTCCGGGGTTGCCTTGTGGGTCTCGACAAAGCGCCGGGTGACTTCTCCGACCATCGCGGCCATGTCTGTGTGGGTGAGTGCGGGAGGCGCACCCGCAAGCGTTTGCCGCCAGCTCTCCCAAACTGAGTCCACCGCATCGCGTACTTTGGGGTAACGGCGCTGGGCTTCCTTGGGGTCTCGGGTTTGAAGGGAGCGGTGAACCTCGCCCCTGTATTTGATGCCGAGTGCTTTGAGGCGGCTCTTTGACCGCTTCAGGTCCGAAGGCGTGTCCCGTCTGAAATAGAAGATTCCAGATTTAGGGTGTCGCCACGGGCCGCTCATGATCCACCTTCGTCGTATCAACACGTAGATGCCTTTCGTAGCAGTCCGGTACAAGGAAAGCTAACGAAAACACTAACTTATTGCTTTTGAAGGAAGAAAACTGGTGGGCGATGAGAGGCTCGAACTCCCGACATCCTCGGTGTAAACGAGGCGCTCTACCAACTGAGCTAATCGCCCGCCCGTGTTGGTGGTGCGTGAAATAGGCGGATAGGAGGAAAATCGCAAGAGGGTTTTCGCCGAATTTGCATTTTTTTTCAAAAACCCGGTGGCCGGAGCATGCCGAGGCGGCAGGCGCATGAATCGCTCCCGGCGGATTCGTGCGCGGGAGAGAAGAAAGCGCCGTCGAACGCCGCTTGACAGGATGGCGACCGGCGATTTTTCCGATGACGGTTTTGCCGGTTTTCCGGGCCTTCCCGCAAGGGGCGCGCAAAAAAAACAGAAATGCGAGATATGTCGCTTGACAGTGGCAGGCGACCCCCTTAAACAGCCGCTCACGCCAGACAGACAAGCGCTCGCGAAAACAAGCGCTTGCCCCTGAAACGGCCAAATGCGCGGGTGTAGCTCAGCTGGTTAGAGTGCCGGCCTGTCACGCCGGAGGTCGCGGGTTCGAGCCCCGTCACTCGCGCCATTTTTTCTTCTCCTTCACGTTTTTCATCCTTTGTTGCGCTGCCGTTCAGTCCATGTGATCGGTCGCGCGCGGTTCGCCCATTGCATTTGCCGGCAGGCGTCGATTCCGGCACCGACGGAAATCGCCCAGCCTGACTTTGCCGGCGGACTTGCGGACCGTCATGGCGGCAGCCGGCCCTCCCTCCGAGAGCGCAGCAAATTGCCGCACCCCGTTCGAAAGGCCGCAGGCGACGCAAAACCGCCGCATTCCGTTCCCGAAAGATTGTTGCAGCGCCATGAAATGAAGTCGCAATGGCTTGCGCGAGCGCGTCGGCTGCGCTAACCACAACCCCGACATCTATCAATTTTCGGTCTCGCGGTTTATCCTGCGGGTGCGCTGACCCGGGCGCCACCAAACGGCAAGGGTGTTTTTATGGCTGAAGTCCTCAGTTCCTACGTTCCGATCGTCATCTTTATCGCAATCTGTCTCATCATCGGGCTCGCCCTGATGGTCGCGCCCTTCGCGCTGGCCTTCAAGGCGCCCGATGCGGAAAAGCTTTCGGCCTACGAATGCGGCTTCAACGCATTCGATGACGCGCGCATGAAGTTCGATATCCGCTTCTATCTTGTCGCGATCCTGTTCATCATCTTCGATCTCGAAGTGGCCTTCCTGTTTCCCTGGGCAGCATCTTTCGGCGATATCGGCTGGTTCGGCTTCTGGTCGATGATGGTGTTCCTCGGCGTGCTGACGATCGGCTTCATCTATGAATGGAAAAAAGGAGCACTCGAATGGGAGTGAGCCAGGACGAAACGCTGGTCGCGCCGGTTCCCAAGGGCGTGGTCGATCCGATGACGAACAAGCCGGTCGGCGCTGACGACCGCTTTTTCGGTGAAATCAACAACGAACTTGCCGACAAGGGATTCCTCGTCACCTCGTCGGCGCAGCTGATCACCTGGGCGCGCACCGGCTCGCTGATGTGGATGCAGTTCGGCCTTGCCTGCTGCGCCGTCGAAATGATGCAGATGTCGATGCCGCGCTATGACTGCGAGCGTTTCGGCTTTGCGCCGCGCGCCTCGCCGCGCCAGTCCGACGTGATGATCGTTGCCGGCACGCTGACCAACAAGATGGCGCCGGCGCTGCGCAAGGTCTACGACCAGATGCCCGAGCCGCGCTATGTCATCTCCATGGGCTCCTGCGCCAATGGCGGCGGCTATTATCACTATTCCTATTCCGTTGTTCGCGGCTGCGACCGAGTCGTTCCCGTCGATATTTACGTGCCGGGCTGTCCGCCCACGGCCGAGGCGCTGCTTTACGGCGTTCTTCTGCTGCAGAAGAAGATCCGGCGCACCGGGACGATCGAGCGATAGCGGCGGGAGAGAATGATGAGTGAAGCTTTGAACGATCTCGGCGCCCATATCCGCGAAGCCTGCGAAGGCGTGCGCGATATCCGCATCGCCCACGGCGAACTGACCGTTTTCACCACGCCGCAGGCGATCGTCGAGGTCGCGAAATTCCTGCGCGATGACGGCCAGTGCGCGTTCGTCAACATCATCGATGTCTGCGGCGTCGACTGGCCGGGCAGGGCGCAGCGCTTCGATGTCGTCTACCATCTCCTGTCGCCGACCCAGAACATGCGCATCCGCATCAAGGTGGCGGTGGACGAAGACGAAGTCGTTCCCTCGATCACGTCCATCTTCCCCGGCGCCGACCAACCGGCCGGTTCTCCTCCAGGTGTTCTCCACGGAGACTGCCCACTTCCCCCGAACCTCACTGATCCGTATAGCCCAACGCACGGCGCTCCCCGAGCCAGCCTGAACGGAGGCGCTCTTCCCCTAACCGCCCTGCCCCCCCGCCGCGGGG
>NZ_CFHTCS010000300.1:0-5399 GCF_984369615.1 Martelella sp.
TCCACCTGCTGGTCCTGCAGCTTTCTGAGCTTCACATAGGTCTCGGCGATCAGGTCGAGCGTTTCCATCACCTGCGGGCGCAGTTCCGCCTCCATGGCGGCAAGCGACAGGCTGGATTCGTCCTCTTCCTCGTCGTCCTCCTCCGGCTGCACGCCCTCGCCGCCGACATCGGTGACGTCGTCGGAACGCTTCTTGCGAGCCTGTTCCTTCTCTTCCGCCTTCTTGCGGTCAGCCTCGATCTTCTCCGGGCTCTGGAACTGCGGCGCAGCCTTGGCCTCGGGACCGGAATAGGTGGTTTCCAGATCGATGATCTCGCGCAGAAGCGTCGTGCCTTCGTTCAGCTCGTCGCGCCAGATGATCAGCGCCTGGAAGGTCAGCGGGCTTTCGCAAAGGCCGGCAATCATCGTCTCGCGGCCGCTCTCGATCCGCTTGGCGATGGCGATCTCGCCCTCGCGCGACAGAAGCTCGACCGAGCCCATTTCGCGCAGATACATGCGCACCGGATCATCGGTCCGGTCGGTCGGTTCCTTCTTCTTCGTCTGGGCAACGGCCGTCCCCGTCGTCGTCGCCACTTCCGTGCTGTCGCTGTCGGAATTGCCGTCGTCGTCGGAAGAATTGTCGCTATCGCCGCTGTCGCCGTCGTTGTCGACCTCCTCCTCGTCCTCGATCACGTTGATGCCCATGTCGGACAGCATCGCCATCGTGTCCTCGATCTGCTCGGAGGTCACTTCGGAAGAGGGCAGGACGGAGTTCAACTCGTCCATGGTCACGAAGCCGCGCTTCTTGGCGGCCTTGATCATCTTCTTGACGGCATCATCGGAAAGGTCCAGAAGAGGGCCGTCGGTTCCGCCTTCGCGTTCGGTTTCGGCTTCTTCGTTTTCCTTGACTTTTGTTGCCATAGATTTTGCTTCCCTGACGCTTATGCCGTAGTTTCTCGAGCGGCATTACCGACAAATGATTAAGGACCTTTTTAGAGGTCCGTTCCGGTCGGCTTCAAAACTTCAACCATGAACAGGACAGACTTCACCATCGCGGAGCCTGTCACCCCGGGTGAACACTGTCCAGATCATGAAATTGCGCTGCGTTGTGCCATTCTAACTGGTGATTCCCAGATTTTCGCCATCCGTCAAGCGTCAAAACGGGGATCGCGCGATTTCATATCGTAAATGCGCTCCAAATGCCACCCGCGTGACGCTTCTATCGATGTCCGGACCGATGCAGCCTTCCTGACGACCCGCGAGACTACATTTAGAACGAAGTGAAGGAAATACAAGGTGCGGCCAGGACCGGCGCCCGAGAATCCTTCATCGGCGCGCCATGCTAACCCGTCGCGCCGGAGCGCCCGCCGCGGCCAGACATCAGTCCGAACCCCTCGATCTCCGCTTCCTGGTTGTCGATCCGGCTGATTTCGTTCTGCACTGAAATCAGCGCCGGCATCAATTCTTCGAGAAGCTCCAGATTGCCCTCCTCGGTCGCCTCGCCAAGCTCGCGCTCGAGCTCGGCCTTCTGGCGGGCAAGCGAGCGGGCGCGATTGTGCAGCGACAAGGCCTGGCGATAGACCTCGCGCACGTCCTCAAGCGCCGCGTCCGGCCCCGCGATCCAGCCGACATTGCGGCTGACATGGCTCTTGAGCTGACCGATCAAGGGCGCAAAGCCCTGATCCTCCAGTCTTTGATGAAGCTTTTCCCGGCCGGCGTCCGGCCGCGAGGCCTCGGCAAGGAAGACCGGCCAGAAGGCCCGCATCTCGGCTGCGTCGAAGGAAAGCGCGGCGATGCTGTCAAAATCCTCGCGCGCCAGTTCCGGGTGGGTCAGAAGGCAGAAAACCAGTTGGCATTCGCGAAAGGTGAGCGCGGCGCCGGCCGGACGGATGCTCGCAAGCGGCGAGCGCGACAGCCGTTCGGACGGGGAAAAGCCGCCGCCCCTCGGCGCCTCGAAGCCCCTGCCCCGCCCCTTGCCCGGAACGAAACTGCCGCCGCGCGGGCTGCCGCCGCGAAAACGCTGGAAAAGGCGATTGCGGAAATCCTGCTGGTAGTGGCGGCGCACATTCTCGTCGCCAATGGTCTGCACAAGCTGATTGATCCGCGCCTCGATCGCCGCGCGCCGTTCGGGCGTCGCGTTGTCATCACTGCCCGCCTCGCGCTCGAAAATGGTGTCGGCGAGCGGCCGCGCCTGCCGCAGGATCTGCTCGAAGGCCTGCCTGCCGCCCTCGCGCACAAGATCATCCGGATCCTTGCCCTCCGGCAGATAGGCGAATCTCAGCGAATGGCCGGGCTTCAGCAATGGCAGCGCGACGCCTGCCGCCCTTTCGGCCGCGCGCTGGCCGGCGCTGTCGCCGTCAAAACACAGAACAGGCTCGCTGGTCATGCGCCAGAGAAGCTGCAACTGGTTTTCCGTCAGCGCCGTGCCGAGCGGCGCGACCGCGTTCTCGATGCCGGCCTGATGCAGCGCGATCACGTCCATATAGCCCTCAACGGCAATCACCGTGCCGGCGCCGTCCGCGCCTGAAAGCGCGCGCCGCGCGCGGGCGAAGTTGAACAGAACATTGCCCTTGTGGAACAGTTCCGTCTCGTTGGAATTCAGATATTTCGCCAGCGCATCCGGGCGCATGGCGCGTCCGCCAAAGGCAATCACCTTCTCGCGCGAAGAAAGGATGGGAAACATGATCCGGTCGCGGAAACGGTCATAGGAAACGGCGATATCCGGTCCGTGGACCACGAGACCGCAGGCCTCGATCTCCCGCTTCTCCACGCCCTTGGCGGCCAGGAATTCCTTCAGCGCATTGCGGCTTTCGGGCGCATAGCCGAGGCGGAACGTGTCGATCGTGCGGGCGGACAATCCACGCTCGCGCAGATAGGCCCGCGCCCTCGCCCCGTCGCCCGATTGCAGCCGGTCCTGAAAGAAGCCTGCCGCAAGCTCCATCACATCGATCAGCGTGCGGCGCTTCTCCTCGCGCTTCTGCGCCTGCGGATCGATTTCCGGCATCGGCAGACCGGCCATGTCGGCAATGCGCTGCACCGCTTCGGGAAAGCTCATGCCGTCAAGATCGGTCAGAAAGCGGAAATGGTCGCCGGAGACCCCGCAGCCGAAGCAGTGATAGCGACCCTTGCCGTCCTCGCAGTGAAAGCTCGGGGTCTTCTCGCCATGGAAAGGGCAGCAGGCCCAGAAGTCGCCGCGCCCCGCATTGGTCTTCCTGCGGTCCCACGTCACCCGCTGGCCGATGACATTCGAAATCGGCACACGGTCTCGGATTTCATCCAGAAATGACGACGGAAAGCGCATCTGGCCCTCGTTTGCGCCGGCAGAGCAGCCGGACTGCGGGGTGAACACCTGAACGGGCACTATTGCACCGCCGAAAGGCGCGCGCCCTCAAGCGACGCCGTCAGCGCGGGTTATCCTCCATATCCAAGGAGTTATCCACAGCCTTGTGGCGCGGTTGTTATTTAAGCATTTCCTTGACGACGCCGGAGGCCTTGGAGAAATCCATCTGGCCGGAATAGCGGTCCTTCAGCGTCTCGATGCATTTACCCATGTCGCGCAGGCCCTGGGCGCCGGTCTCCTCGACGACGGAGGCGCAGACCTCGCGGATCTTTTCCTCGGGCAGCTGCGCCGGCAGGAATTCGCGGATCACGGCCATTTCCTCGCGCTCCTGGGCGGCGAGATCATGACGCCCCTTCTCTTCGTAGAGACGGGACGATTCCTTGCGTTGCTTCAGCATCTTCAACAGGATCTGGCCGATATCATCGTCGCTGACCGGATCCTTCCCGCTCGCCCGGTGGGCAAGGTCACGATCCTTGATGGCGGCATGAACCAGCCGCAGCGTGCAAAAACGGACCGGATCGTCGGCTTTCGAGCTATCTTTGAGTGCAAGTGCGAGTTTGTCGCGCAACATCAACCTACTCCTGGCAACGCCAGTTTTTTTGAGAACCTTCGCCGACACATGTCGACAAGCGGCGGCGTTTACCGAAAACGTGGACTGCGATCAAATTAAAAAACGGGTCCGTCATATAATTTGAGCAGATGCCACAAGTCTGCACCGAGAGCAATTGACCCGCAAGCAGCGTTTGACTATTTTCCCGCGACCGCATCAAAAAAAGGTCTGCCCGTCTCTCTGACCACCGGCGTCTCGCCGGACCGAAGAGTGAACCCGTTCGTGCGGGTCATATATAAGCGCAGGGCAGGTCTCGTTCAATCGGCCGTGAGGCCGGCGAGGAACACGACAGGGATTAAGATGACGACCTCCTCCGCATGGATGACTGAAAAGCCGACCGCCGTTCTGGTTCTGGCCGACGGCACGACGATTTTCGGCAAGGGTATCGGCGCAACGGGCCGCGTGCAGGCGGAAGTCTGCTTCAACACGGCGCTGACCGGCTACCAGGAAATCCTCACCGATCCTTCCTATCTCGGGCAGATCGTGACCTTCACCTTCCCCCATATCGGCAATATCGGGGCCAATGGCGAGGATATCGAGGACCTGACGCCGGCAGCCCGCCGCGGCGCCGTCGGCACGATCTTCAAGGCCGATATCACCCAGCCCTCGAACTACCGTTCCGCCGGCCATCTCGACGCGTGGCTGAAGGCCCGCGGCATTATCGGCCTTTGCGGCATCGACACGCGCGCGCTGACGGCATGGATCCGCGAGCATGGCGCGCCGAACGCGGTGATCGCCCATGATCCGGACGGCAATTTCGACCTCGACGCGCTGAAGGCGGACGCCAGGGCCTGGGGCGGGCTCGAAGGGCTCGACCTTGCCGTCGTCGCCACCTCCGGCCAGTCCTCCAGATGGGATGAAACGCCCTGGGTCTGGAACGAGGGCTACGGCACGCTGGGTGAGGCGGACGCGAAATATCACATCGTCTGCATCGACTACGGCGTGAAGCGCAATATCCTGCGCCTGTTCGCCGGCCTTTCCTGCAAGGTCACGGTCGTGCCGGCCAAGACTTCGGCGGAAGACATTCTGGCGCTCTCGCCCGATGGCGTGTTTCTCTCCAACGGTCCCGGCGACCCGGCGGCGACCGGAGAATATGCCGTTCCGGTCATCCGCGCGCTGATCGACAGCGGCCTGCCGGTGTTCGGCATCTGCCTCGGTCACCAGATGCTGGCGCTGGCGCTCGGCGGAAAGACCGTGAAGATGCATCAGGGCCACCACGGCGCGAACCATCCGGTGAAGGACTACACCACGAACAAGGTCGAGATCGTCTCGATGAACCACGGCTTTGCGGTCGATTCGGCGTCGCTGCCGGACGGTGTCACCGAAACGCATGTCTCGCTGTTCGACGGCTCCAATTGCGGCATCTCGCTTGCGGGCAAGCCGGTCTTTTCCGTCCAGCACCACCCGGAAGCCTCTCCCGGCCCGCAGGACAGCCACTACCTCTTCCGCCGCTTCATCAATCTGGTGCGCG
>NZ_CFHTCS010000301.1:0-5359 GCF_984369615.1 Martelella sp.
ATTCGGACGCACAAAGGAGGCTTTCAGCTATCGAATCCAGGCATCGCGCTTTCCCAATCTCCGCTACCAACCTGCGTCAACTTGACCCGCCGGGCGGACGGACATTGACCGGCGAGACAAAAGATGAATATAAAATGCATGTTTTATTCCGGCTCGCTCGCCACTCGCCGGCCCATACTGACCGGTGTGCCCGTGTTCCGCTCAACCCGTACTCAACCAACATGATTGCCGAGACGAACAATGACGACAATGGCAAGACTGCGCGCATGGCAAGGACCGGCGATTTTCAGCTATGGCTTCAGGCCGTTTTTCTTCTTCGGCGCGCTTGACGCCGCCCTGCTGATCGCGCTCTGGGTGCCTTGGTATCTGGGCTTTATCCAGGTGCCAAGCATGTTCACGCCCGTGTCATGGCATGTCCACGAACTGCTTTACGGCTATGTACCGGCGATCATCGCGGGCTTTCTTCTGACGGCCGTTCCCAACTGGACGGGCCGCCTGCCGGTCGTCGGCCGGCCGCTTGCGGGCCTGTTCGGCCTCTGGCTTGGCGCGCGGGCTATCGTCGGCTTCTCCGCTTCGCTCCCGCCAGCACTTGTCTATCTTGCGGCTCTCGCCTTTCCGCTGGCGCTGATCGGTTTTCTGGCGCGGGAAATCCTCGCCGGGCGCAACTGGCGGAACCTGAAGGTGATCGTGGTCCTTTCGCTGTTTACCGCCACGCAGATCCTGTTTTACTACGAAAACATCCGCTACGGCACGTCGGTCTATGCCGAACGCGCCGCCATTGCCCTCATCATCATGCTGATCCAGATCATCGGCGGCCGGGTGGTCCCGAGCTTCACCCGCAACTGGCTCAAGAAGCAGGGCTCTCCGGCGCTGCCGCCTGCTTTCGGCGAATTCGACCGGTTCGTGATGGTGATGAGCGCCGCCGGTCTTGGCGCATGGATCGCGTTTCCCGCATTTGACATAGAAGAGCCGATGCTGGGCTTGCTTCTGATGGCCATCGGTGCCCTCAACCTGTTCCGACAATGGCGCTGGCGACCTCTGAAAACGCTGGCCGAGCCGCTGGTCTTCATCCTGCATCTTGCATTCCTGCCGGTCAGTCTCGGCTTCGTGTTCTCCGGCTATGCTGCCTTTACGGGAAGCGCCGGCGCGGAAAGCGCTGCCATACACTGCTGGACCGTCGGCGCCATCGGCGGCATGACGCTTGCGATCATGACCCGCGCCAGCCGCGGCCACACCGGCTATCCGCTGACGGCGCCGCCGGCGACGGCGGCAATCTATCTGGCCATCGTGATCGCACTGGTCCTGCGTCTTGCCGCTGCCTTCAATCCTGGCTGGACGTTCTCGTTGATGCCTTTAGCAGGACTGGCATGGGTTCTCGCCTTTGCGGGCTTCTGCCTGGTCTACGGTCCAATGCTGTTCAGGCCCCGTAACTGAAACGGTCTGAGCCGGCCCAGCGACGGAAAGGGCGTGATGGCGGTTGCGCGCGGATCTCGAGCAGAAAATTCGTCATGGTTTGATCCGTCTCCCGACGAAAGACATCGCCGATATATGATACTACCGACATAGGACGCGCGTCCGGATGCGGAAGATCCTCCGCATTCAGCCGCCGCAGCCTCCAGGGAGCGCGCCGATGCGTCTGACAACCTTTTCCGACTACGCGCTGCGCGTGCTGATGTATGCAGCTTCGGCCGGCGACCGGCTGGTCACGATCGAAGAGACGTCTGCGGCCTATTCGGTCTCGAAGACCCATCTTATGAAGGTCGTGAATGCGCTGACCCGAAACGGATATCTGATCAGCATTCGCGGTCGCTCCGGTGGCTTCCGGCTGGCGCTGCCGCCCGAGCGGATCAATCTCGGCGCTGTCATCCGCGCGACAGAGGCCGATTTCGCGCTTGTCGAATGCTTTGCGACCGGAAATCAGTGCGTGGTCACGAAAGCCTGCAAGTTGCCAACGATACTGAACGAAGCGCTCACATCCTTCCTCGGCGTCTTCGATCACTACACCCTTGCCGATATCGTCCTGTCGCCTCAGGTCTTCGGGCCGGGTTCACCGGAGCGGACCTCCCCGTCATAAGGCGAAACGACGAGACGGCTTTCCTATCCGTCGCGTCGCCTTGCGGGAACAGGAGGGGCCGGCGCATTTCCGCCTGTCCGTCGAAGCTGGCGGGCGGCGCGGATGAATGGCGTCACCAAGCGCCGCCGATCGCCGCGTGAGGCAATCTGCCGCCCTCGGCATCACGGCTCCACGCCGCGCGGGGCGGGAGCCGCTTGCGGTACGGCTCCGCCCGTTATTGCGTTGCCGGTCTTTGGGAGATCACATGCCCGAGCGAGGGTGCGGACTGTTCGAGCGCCGCGCGGCTCTGCATCCAGGCATCCGGATCGACGCCAAGGGCCGTCCGGAGCCAGGCGAGCGTGAGGCGTTTCAGCGCTTCCAGCACATCAGGCGCCTCGGTCTCCGTCTCCTTCGCGTCCAGGCCCGCTATGCCGCCAAGCCCGTGGCCAACACCATGGAGCGTCAGGAGATCGCCGTCCGTTCCCCTGGCGTCATGAAAGGCGTCGGCGTGCCATTCCGGGCCGCGCGGCGTGAAATGCGGATTGTCCGCATCGCCGCAAACGACGAGGGTCCGGGCCGCAATCGTTGAGAAGTCGACGTCGAAGAACGGGAAACGCGCGGCGTTTTCCTCTGTCAGATCGTTGCCGCCGCGCCCGGGCGCGGCCAGCAGCATTCCGGCGGAAATCCGCGGATCGGAGAAATCCTCACCATGCAACTTCGCGCCTAGCAGCAGTGAAACGGTGTGTCCGCCGAAGGAATGGCCGACCGCCGCGATGCGCTCCCTGTCCAGCCTGCCGGCAATGCCGGCTGCCTGTTGCTCCACGTCGTCCAGACGGTCGAGAATGAGCTGAAGTTCCGCTACCCGCTCGCGCCAGAAGAACGGCGCGCCATCTGCATCCGCCGGCAGGCCGCCGACGCGGGAGCTGGCATGGGTCGGCTGGATCACCGCAAATCCGCGTTCCGCCCAGAACTGTGCAAGCGGCGCATAGCCATCCTTCGAGGGGATGTAGTGCGACGGGCCAAAACCATGGGACAGGAGCACAATGGGAAGCCTGTTCCCGCTCGCATGGGCCGTCAGCCGCAACTCCAGCGGCTGACGGCCGCCCATTGCGAGGCGGATAGGCGTATAGGCAACGGTCAGCGCCGCCTCCGGCGCGGGGAGGTGCCGCGCGAGATCGATCAGATTGTTCATGGGTCAAGCTCCTGAATGGGCTGCGTGGAAGACGGGATCAAGCCGTGGCGCGATCTTCTTCGTTGAACAGCGCGCGCGCGTCCGCGCCTGCGGGGATCATCATCGGCGCGTTCTCATCCGTCACGGCCAGCCAGACGGCCGCGGCGACATCTTCCGCCGTCGTGACCAGGGGGCCGGAGCGAAGCGTTGCCAGATAGTCGTGAACGAAGGCGGTATAAGGCTCGGGGATGTCCATGCCCATGCGCGCCACGGCATTCTTGCCAAAGTCCGTAGTTGGCGCCGAGCCCGGCAGGACCAGACGCGCGCGCACACCGAAGAGACCCGCCTCAAGGGCGAGGCTCTCGGTAAAGGCATTCAGCGCCGCCTTGCTGGCACTATAGACCGAAAGGGCAGGCAACGGCTTCAGTGTGACGCTGGAACTGATATTGACGATGACCCCCGCGCCGCGCATCCGCAATTGCGGCAGAACCGCCCTGGTCACAGCGAACGCGCCGAAAACATTGGTCTCGAACAACTCCCGGACCTTCTCCATGTCCGCTCCCTCAAGCACATTCAGCATGCCGACGCCAGCATTGTTGACCAGTGCGTCGAGTGGTCCTGCCGCGGCGACAGCGCTCTCGATGCTCTTCGCATCGGTTACGTCGAGCGGCAGGAGCTGAAGCTTGTCCGAAACAGGCAATTGATCGGATTTCGGGTCGCGCATGGTCGCCGCGACGTCCCAGCCTCTGGAAAGGAAGGTCCGGGCGATGGCGAGTCCAAAGCCGGAAGAGGCGCCGGTCACGAGTATCCTGGGCATTCTCATATCTCCTGATAATGATGTTGCGCCAAGATGGACTTGCTTCTCCGGACATTCTATATCTATATGTCCGTCGTCTTTTATCAAAAGTCCGAAATCGTGATCGATCCCGTCGCAGAAGTCGTCTCGTTGCTCAAACCGATGCCCTCTATCGCCAAGCAGGTGACGGGCGGCGGACAGTGGCTTGTGGAACGCACCGACCTTGGCAGCCCGTTCTATTGCGCCGTGGTCGATGGCGAATGCCTTCTGACCGTCGCCGGCAGGATGCCCATGGTGCTGGGGGCCGGCGACTTCGTCCTCATTCCGGAGGCTTACGCCTTCACGATGAGCAGCCTTCAGCCGCCACCGCGCGGGGCGCTTGCGCAACGTCTTGAGACCAGCCCCGGTGTCTTCAGGCTGGGCGATCCCGCAGCGCCTGTCGAAATCCAGGCAATGGTCGGCCATTGCGCCTTCCGCGCCAACGACAAGGCGCTTCTCGTCTCGCTGCTGCCCGACCTCATCCACGTGCGCGGTGCGGAGAGGCTGATACTTCTGGTGCGGATGATCAACGAGGAAACCGGCGCCAGACGAACCGCGCGCGCGATTGTGCTCTCGCATCTGCTGGAAGTGCTTTTTATCGAGGCGCTGCGATCGGCGGGCGGCGGCTATGCAACGCCAGGTCTTCTGCGCGGCATGGCCGATCCCCAGCTCGCCCCGACGCTCCGGCGCATCCATGAGGATCCGGGGCGCGGCATCAGCGCCGGAAGCCTTGCGAAAGACGCCGCAATGTCCCGGTCGACTTTCTATGCCCGCTTCCAGCGCGAGATTGGCGTGACCCCGATGAACTATGTCACGGGCTGGCGCATGGCCCTTGCAAAGCAGCTTTTGCAACAGAGGGTCGCAACAGCGGAAATCGCCCAGCGGGTCGGCTATGCTTCGGTCAGCGCCTTCAACACAGCCTTCCGCCGCCATGTCGGCATGTCACCCGGCACCTATCAGCGGAGTTGATGCCCGGCCCGCTGACCCGGACGACCTCCGCCAACGCGGCGCCTATGCGGTTGGCGGATATGATTGGAAGGGTCTACTGCCGTGGCAGACCATTCCCGCGTGGCGCGGTGTATCGAGCGAAACGAATGCGCCACCCGCGGTGAAGCTCGTGTCATCCCGATGGTCGATATGCGTGCCGGCGAACTGGGTCAGATCCTTGTGTTGACGGAGCGTCCAGCTGTTGTAACGGCCTTGAGAACGACAAAACCCGCCGCGGCTGCGACGGGTTTGATTTTCTGGTTGCGGGGGCAGGATTTGAACCTGCGGCCTTCAGGTTATGAGCCTGACGAGC
>NZ_CFHTCS010000302.1:0-5352 GCF_984369615.1 Martelella sp.
TTCCAATGCTGAAAGGAGCACCGCTGTGCAGACTATGAAAACAACAGGCGACGGGCAGTCAATCGGCCCGTCGGTCTGGCAGCTGATCGGAGCCGCGATTCTTGCCAACCGGCTTGTCATCGGATGGGTTTACTGGGGCGGCTTCTCGCGTCGTTTCATTTACGCAACGCAGAAAATCGATCCGGAATCGCCCGGATATCTGGCCAACAAGCTGGTTCATGCAGCACCCGGAGTGCCGTTTGGCTTCGGAAACATCGTCCACTGGATGCTCGATCACGGGCTGCTTTTGCATATTTCCGTCATCAGCTTCAGCCTTGTTGAGCTAGTGGTCGGCGTCGGGCTTATGCTGGGTCTTGCCACGCGTTTCGTGTCGCTGATCGGCATGGGGCTTTCAGTCGTGCTGATGATCATATTCGGCTGGATGGGCACGACCTGCCTTGACGAGTGGACGATGGCGGCCTGCAGTTTTGCCATGACCTCGGTGACGCTGGTGACGGGCAGCGGGCCTTACTCGATCGACAACCTGTTCGTAAAATCCGGCCGTATTGAAAGGAAGCCCTGGCTTGCCTGGTTTACAAGCGGTCCGCTTCCCATAACGCCCAGCCGCTTTGTGACGATTACCGCGCTTTTGGGCGTTCTGTCTTTCGTCTTCACGGTGTTCTTCTATGGCTTCTTCTTCGATGGCATCTACAGCCCGCTCGGCAAGCGCTTCGACAACCTGCATCCCCGCGTCACGATGAGCGAGGGCGTGCTGACCAAGGATACGGCTTCGGTGCATGTTTATATGGATCGCGGGCCCGACACGCAGGGGGCCTACATTGTCCGTGCCACGCTTGCGGACAAGAACGGCACGGATCAGCCAGTCTTCGATTACGGCGTCGATGCGCTTACGATCAAGGACGTTCTCAATATCACGGATAACCGCTTCGCGCCTTATTCGACCTGCAAGGCGCTGGCCTACAGTGTTCGCTGCCAGCTCGGCAGCCAGGCGTTACTGAATTTTGCGGTTCCCGCAGGCGCCGATATCAACGGGGATATGGTGCTCACGCTGACCGATGTTGAAGGAAAGACCTTCACGGCGCCGCTTTCTGAGCGCTGACTTTAAGATAAAGATACACTGTTGGAATGTGGCGCGGCTGACGAGGTCGCGCCATTTCTGCATTCAGGGCGTCGATGCACATTCAGAGCGGCCTGACCGATACGCGAAAGCCCTGACCGTCGGCCCCGTTCTCGAAGGTGAGAGATGCGCCGAGACGCTTTGCTGCCATCGCGGCAATTGTCAGCCCGAGCCCCGTGCCGGATGCCTTGTTGTCGCGGCCGCGATAAAACCGGCGGGTCAGGAGATCGATATCCTCCTCCCGCACGCCCGGACCGTTATCTTCAACGGTTAGTCCATCTCCCTCAGGTGTCATGCGCCAGCGCACCTCGCCATTCGCGCCCGCGTGCTGAACCGCATTTTCCTGCAGGTTTCGAAAAATCAGATGCAGTGTTTCGGCATTTGTCTCGGCGCTGAACTGGTCCAGAGCCGGGTCGATGATCGTTTTGCCGCCTTCGGGCAGGCCCGCGATCACATCGCGCAGCACTTCACCGATAACCGTCGGCCCCCGGCTGATCTGCTCCGATCCGGCTTCGAGCTTCGCCAGTGTCAGCAACTGGCGGACCATACGGTCGGTTCGGTCCACAGAGACAAGAATTTGCCTGAGGGCCTGATCGCGCATCGCGTCGTCTTTTGCAGCGCGCGCGACCTGCGCCTGCATGCGCAATCCAGCCAGCGGCGTTTTCAGTTCATGGGCCGCAAAGGCCGTCAGCTCACGCTCATGTCTGCGTGCTGCATCCACCTTGCCGAACAGGCCGTTGAGCGCATCCACCAGAGGCCGGACCTCGGACGGGGCGTCTTCGGCGTCAATCGCGCGCATGTCCTCGCCATCGCGGGCGGTAATGTCGCCGGCGATACGGTTCAGCGGACGAAGGCCGCGCCCGAGGCTGAACCAGATGAGAAAGCCGAACACCGGAAGCACCAGCGCTGCCGGGATCAGCAGCCCTGCAACCAGATCGCGGACGAGGCGGTCGCGAAGGCCGACGCGGTCGCCGACGACCACCCGCACGCCCTTCTCGGGGTCGATGATGGTATAGACCCGCCACGCCTCGCCATTCACCTCGCGATCGCCGAAACCCTCCTCATTGAGCGCGATGCTCTCATCCGGTGCCCCGCTGGAGCGGGCCACAAGATTTCCGTCGAGCGACCAGATCTGACACGACAATTGTTTCTCATAATCAATCGGGGCGAATGCTCCGTTCTCCCGCGCTGCATCAATATTGCTGCCGGAGACCAGCGAGTGAACCATGCGGGCGGCCTCCTGAAGCCGGGTATCGAGCACATGCTGAACCTCGAAGCGGCTCCAGCTCGAAATCCAGATCACCGCGGCAATCCAGATGATGCCGGACGCGACGACAAGCAGAATGAAAAGACGGCGACGCAGGGAATTCATCGGTCTGGCCTCATGCGGTAACCAAGCCCGCGCACGGTTTCGATGCTGGTTTTGCCGATCTTGGCGCGCAGATTGTGGATGTGGACTTCGATGGCATTGCTTTCGACTTCTTCCTGCCAGCCATAGAGCCGGTCTTCCAGTTGCTGCCGGGAGCGGATAACACCCGGGCGCTCCATCAGCGCCATCAGGATCGCGAATTCGCGGCGCGACAGGACAATCTCCCGGCCTTCCACGGTCGCCAGCATCTTCGAAGGGTCGAGCGCCACGCCATTGGTGGTCAACACCGGCTCGGCCTGTCCGTGGCCGCGGCGCGTGACCGCGCGCAGGCGCGCCGTAAGCTCGTCCAGATCGAAGGGCTTGCCGATATAGTCATCGGCGCCGACATCGAGACCGCGAATCCGGTCCGCTGTTTCATCGAGCGCGGTCAGCATCAGCACGGGCGTCCGATTTCCGGCCTGTCTGACATCCGCCAGCAGGTCGAGCCCGGAGCCGTCCGGCAGCATCAGGTCGAGGATGATCGCATCGTATGCGCCGGCCTTTATGGCCGCAAGGGCGTCGGCGCAGGTCGCCACGGCGTCGACGGTGTAGCCGTTGAGCCTGAGGCCGACAGCAAGGCCATCGGCCAGAACCGGATCATCCTCAATCACGAGTATGCGCATGGACTGTCTTTCCGTTTGAGCGTGGCCGTTGTTTTCCCGCCAACTTAAGGCTGACTTAAGCTGGCGGGATGATCTGACGCGCTGCTTTGATAATCAAGAATCGCAAATGACTGCAATGATCCGGTTCCTGCTCGCCCATTCCGTCGCCGCCCTTTTGCTTGTCGGCCTTTCGAGCGCCGCCTTCGGGCAGATGCCGCCGCCCGCCGACGAGGTCTTCCGGCTTCAGGCCAACCGCGACGGCAACGGTATGGTAACGCTCGACTGGACGATCGCGCCGGGCACCTATCTCTATCGCGACAGCATCAAGGCAAGCGAGGGCGGGGAGCCGGTTTCGTTGGCCTTGCCCGATGGCGTTGAAAAGGACGATCCGAATTTCGGCCATGTGGAAGTCTATCACGACCATGTGGAGGCCGCGCTCCCGCAAGGGCTTGGCACCGACAGGCTGACGGTGCGCTATCAGGGCTGCGCCGAACAGGGCATCTGCTATCCGCCGGTCGAAAAGACGATCGATCTGGCGAGCCTTTCGATATCGGGAAGCGGCAACCGGCTGAGCGCTGCCGCCGCCCCATCCAGTCCCTGGCAAACGGCTTCACGTGTTCGTCCTGCCGCTCCGGACACAAACCTGGCCGAGACCGGGCCGGACGAGACCGGGCGGGCTGCATCCTATCTCAACGGCAATGTGTTCTTGATGGCGGCGGGTTTTCTCGGCTTTGGCCTGTTGTTGTCGCTGACCCCGTGCGTCTTCCCGATGATCCCGATCCTGTCGGCCACATTGGCAGGCGCTGGTACGAAGCTTTCCGCCGGACGCGGGTTCATCCTGTCGCTTTCCTATGTGCTGGCCATGGCCGCCGCCTACGGTCTGGTCGGTCTGGTCGCCGGTCTGTCGGGCGCCAATCTTCAGGCGGCACTCCAGACGCCCTGGGCACTCGGATTTTCGGCGGCCGTGTTCATCGTGCTCGCGCTTGGCATGTTCGGCCTCTTCGAGCTTCAGCTGCCGTCAGCGCTCACAGCCCGTCTTGCCAGTCGCGGGCGTGGCGGCTCCGTGGCGGGGGCCGCGGTTTTGGGCTTCGGCTCCGCGCTCATCATCGGGCCCTGCGTTACCCCGCCACTGGCGGCGGCGATGCTTTATGCCATCAACACCGGCGAGGCCGCCCGGGGCGCTGCAGCACTCTTTGCCCTCGGTCTCGGCATGGGGTTGCCGCTGGTCGCCTTCGGCACATTCGGCGCGCGTATCCTGCCGAAATCCGGGCCCTGGCTTGTGGCGATCCGTCAGGCCTTCGGCGTCGTCTTTCTCGGCGTGGCCGTGATGCTCGTCGCGCGGCTTCTGCCGCCGCCCGCCGCTCTTGCCCTTTGGGGCGCGACGGCGATCGGTCTCGCCGTCTTCATCGGCGCCTTCGACCGCCTTTCCGCCGGAAGCGGCTGGGGGCAACGCGCAGCAAAGGCCGGCGGCCTCGTGACGTTCATCGCCGGCGCGGTCATGCTTGTCGGCGCGGCCGCCGGCCAGCGCGACCCGCTCAAGCCGTTGGCGTTTCTGGCCAGCGGTCCGCAACCCAGCCATCAGGTCGCTGAAACGCGGGTCACCGCGTCAGCGGCGTTCGACGAAGCGCTTGCCGGCGCCGGCCAAACGCCGGTGCTGGTCTCGTTCACCGCGGACTGGTGCACGATCTGCAAATCCAACGAAAAGATCATGGCCGAACCGGCGATTGCCGCGCGGCTTCAGGACGTTGCCGTGATCACGGTCGACGTCACCCGCCAGAATGGCGACGCGCGGGCGCTGATGGACCGGTTTTCCGTCGTCGGTCCGCCGACGCTTTTTCTGGTGGATCGCGACGGCCGGGAGATCGGCAATTCGCGGATCACCGGCGCCATCACCCCTGAAACCATTTCACAAAAACTGTCCCGGGCCGGCGCCTGAGGACCAATGAAGGAGACAGACATGAAGCGCAGGACCGTCCTGGCCGCTGCCGCGCTGGCGGCGTTCACTCTTGCAGGCGGCATGCCCGCAATGGCCCAGACTATCGACGTCAATGCCATTCTGCACGATCCCGACGCGCCCGAGGCGGGCAATCCCGAGGGCGACGTCACCATCGTGGCCTTCCTCGATTATAACTGCCCTTTCTGCAAGACATCGGCCCCGGACCTTGATCGTATCGTCGAGGAGGACGGCAATATCAGGCTCGTCTACAAGGACTGGCCGGTGCTTT
>NZ_CFHTCS010000303.1:0-5335 GCF_984369615.1 Martelella sp.
CACGAAGTGAATCACGAAACGGCGGAAATCGGTAGGTAATTCGAGGCGTCCATCTGTGCGGTCGGTCGAATTTATCCGGTCAAGCACGACCCAATAGGCGTCATGCTCCATAGCATCGAGCGCAACCTCCGCGATCGTCGCTATACGTTCTTCGCTTTCACGATAGAATCGCTGCAAGATTCGATGGAGGGCTTCCTCGGCGTAGCGTCGACGGTGTTCTGGAAGGTCTTTAAGTCTAGCATCCAACTGCTTCTTCAACCGAGCCAACTGAAGGTTCATATCGCGCGAGTGGCTCTCCTTCAGGCCTTTTTTGACGATCGATTTCACATGTGATTGGATTTGTTGGAAAGCCTTGCTGTTCTCGACCACTCCGCCCCAATCTGCAGTTACGAAATGATCGTTACCCTCGACATCAACCTCTCCGTAGACTCGCTGCGAGAGTTTGATGGGAACTTCCTCATCATCTTCCAGACCAAACATCATCGGTTTCCCAACGACCTTCCCGTCTACCTTCAGGACGATACCCGGTGACTTGGGAGCTTTCTTGCCGTCTGCAATTGTAAACTTCAAACGAACTGAACCGGCCTGTGTAAGAGTTTGCTCGACTTCCCGTGTTACGCCCGGAATATCATCGACCGATAACTGAGCCCCATTTACGAATACCTTGAAAGCATATTCCCGACCGTATTCGTGCACGAGGATTTCTCGGAAACGATCGGGCGTTGGGAAATTCAAACGACTATCGAGTCCTGACAATGTAATTGTCGTGCCAGCATGAGCTTTGCCAGCATCATCTTCCAAGAACGGTAGAGGCACAGCTTCTAGGTCATTCTCATTCTCGGCAAGGACGAGCTTGTCGATCGTTAGACTGCACTTCCGACCTCGGGCGACCGCCAGAACATCCATCCGGTTCGCCAACGATAACCCGGCAAATTTTCCAATGCCCTTGCGACCCTTAACCTTCCGCTTCAGCACAGGAGTCCGTTCACCTGTACGCGACCGCTTATCGCTAGCGATGTTCAGGTATTCGTTTCTCATTTCCAGAGGTGTCATTCCCGAACCATCGTCGCGCACAATAATCGGATCAGAGGACATAGGCGCTGGCAATGTAATCCAGACATTTTGGGCGTCGGCGTCCCATGCATTGTCAACCAGCTCTTTTAAGGCTGCCTCGCTCGAACGATATGTCTCACCCAGAAGTCTTGTCAGTCGTGTATTAACTGAAAAATGAATATCATCCACGAAAGGCTCTCCCGACCCGCATGTACTTCAGAGGTAGCAGAAGAATTAGTATCTGTAACCTTCGTCAATTTGCATCCACAGGAAACAGCGCAGCGCGTTACCCACTCTCGATCCGCGATCGGTCGACCTATACCATAGTGGCAAGCGGCAGCTTCCAGGCCATTATTTATATAGCCAACCCTAATACGGAAAGACTTGACCCACCCCGGTCGCCAACCGCCCCCCGCCAAAAACCTCACCCCTCCCGGATCATCTCCCACACGGCCGCCACCAGCTGCTTGAGATTATACGGCTTCGGCAGAAACCCGAACTTGGCGTCGTCCGGTAGGTTTTTCGCAAAGGCGTCGTCGGCATAGCCGGAGACGAAGATGAATTTCAGTTCCGGATATTGCTTGCGCGCCTCGCGCAAGAGCGTCGGCCCGTCCATTTCCGGCATGACCACGTCGGAGACGACGATGTCGACCGCGCCTTCCAGCTTTTCCAGGATCTTCAGCGCATGCACGCCGGTATCGGCCTCGTGCACGGTGAAGCCGCGCATTTCCAGCATGCGCTTGCCCGAGCGGCGCACGGCGTCCTCGTCTTCCACCAAGAGCACCACGGCCGACTGGCCTGTGAGGTCCATATCCTCCTCGCGCGGCGCCTCGTTGTCGCTCTCATTGCCCTCGGAGAAGGCCGAGGCGATCGGCTGGCCCTTGTGGTCCTTCGGCGCCTCGACCGTTTCCTCGGTTCCCACACGCTGATGGCGCGGCAGGAGGATGATGAAACGCGTGCCCTTGCCGACCTCGGAGACGGCGTTGAGGAAACCGCCCGACTGGGTGACGATGCCATAAACCATGGCAAGGCCAAGCCCGGTGCCCTTGCCCACGTCCTTGGTGGTGAAGAAGGGTTCGAAGATCTTGTCCAGCACCTCCGGCGGAATGCCCGTGCCGGTGTCGGCCACCTCGATTTCCACGTAATCGCGTTCCGGCACCTCGCGCAGGCCAAGGCCTGCCACCTCGCCCGCGGCGATATTGCGGGTGCTGATCGTCAGCGTGCCGCCGTCCGGCATCGCGTCGCGCGCATTGACGCAGAGATTGGTGATCACCTGGCCGAACTGGCCGGGATCGGTCCGGACCGGCCACAGATCACGGGCGAAATCGGTCGTCAGCCGGATATCCGATCCGCCGGTCAGCCGCTCGATCATCATCCTGTTGTCGCCGATGACGTCGTTGAGATCGACCACTTCCGGCCGCATGGTCTGCTGACGCGAGAAGGCGAGCAATTGCCGCACCAGCCCCGAGGCGCGGTTGGCATTGCGCTTGATCTCGACCAGATCGGCGAATTCCGGGTCGGAGGCCCGCGACTGCAGAAGCAGATGGTCGGCCGAGAGAAGAATGGCCGTCAGCACATTGTTGAAATCATGGGCAATTCCGCCGGCAAGCGTGGCGACGGCGTTGAGCTTCTGCGTGCGCGCCATCTGCGCCTCGAGCGCCTTCTGCTCGCTGATCTCGATGACATAGACAAGGGCGACGGCATCCGGCCCGCAATCACGCGCGGCATGGACGAAGACCCGGAAATGGCGGGCATCATCGCTTGCGTGGCGCATCTCGAAGGGGGCGATCTCGCCCTGCCCGTCGGCGGCTGCGGCCAGCGCGTCGCGCGCCTTCTGCCGGTCGCCCTCCTCGATCAGCCCGCCGATGCGCGCGCCCCGGCCAACATCCTCGCGCTTCAGGAGGTCGCTGAACATGGCGAGGAAACGCGCATTGGTGGTCAACAGGCGACCGTCGCGATCAAGCGTCGCGATCGCCATCGGCGTGTCGTCAAAGAAGCGGCCCTGTCCGCCAAGGCCCGTTTCGGCGTCCCTGCCTTCCTCGCGCTTCAGCACCACGGTGCGGCTTTCGGCCGGGTGGCCGTCGCGGCCTCCGATCATGTCATGCAGCAAGGTCACCGGCATATGACGCCCCGATGGCAGACGCAGCGAGGCCTCGACCGTCTCGCTCAACCGCTGCCCCGGCTCGGCCTCAAGCGTGTCGAGAAGGGTCATGCCCTCGCCGCCGATCACATCGGCAAGACGCACCGTCCCGGCGACGAAACCCGCCAGGTCGATGCCGAGCCAGCCGGCGAGCGTGGCGTTCAGATAGCGGATCTTGCCTTCGCCATCTGATGTCAGAAAGCCGACCGGCGCATGATCCAGATAATCAATTACCTTCTGCAACTCCTTGAAATAGCGTTCCTGTTCCTGCCTCTCCTCGGTAATGTCGGAGATCTGCCAGATGTTGAAATTGCGGGTGTGGGCGCGGCTGTCGGTCACCGGAAAGAACCGGGCGCCGAGGCGGTACCAGCGCGCCTCCCCCTTGCCCGAAAGCGGGTGCGCCAGGCGGAACTCCTCCTGGTCGTCGTCACCGCCGCGCACCGACTGCGTCAGCCTGTAGAGCACTTCGGAGCTCTCCGGCTCCTCCGACAGCAGGGCCTCGAGACTGGGCGGCAGGCCGCCATCCGTCGCGCCTGTCAGCCGGCCATAGGCCGCATTGGCGTAGACCATGCGGTCACGGTGGTCGGTAATGACAACGGCCTGGGGGAACTGATCCAGAAACGGACCGGCAAAGCTGTTCTGCCGGGCGCCGGGAAAGAGCTGGGCCAGGCCGGTCAGCACGGCAAGGCCGAAAAACACGCCAAGAACCGCGAAGAGCCCGAGGATCGCCAGCAGGATATCCTCCGGCAGATAGCCGCGATACTGATAGCCGATCGTGACGATCACCGCCAGAATGAGCAGAACCAGCGCAAGCTTGGCGACAACGCCGGAGCCGGGCCCTCGCCTGATGACGGGCTTGGCAGCCTTTTCGCTCTGTCGATCCATTGCAACCTCATCATCTGCGCTCTGCGGCGGGCACCATCAAAAGCGCATAGTCTTCGCATCTGTTGTCCCGCGGACCGGGAGCCGCCCCGTCCGCCCGTCAAACCCTGCCCGAACACGGCAAGCTTCAGCCATTCTGGCGCGTGACGATAGGCTGAAATGCTTAATTTTGGGTATTGGGCCGGCAAAACGGCGGAGCAGGTCGCACGTCGCTTCAGTTTCCGCCTTGAAGGCGCCGGCCAAAACGTTGATATTCCGGTCACACCGCGCATGAAACCATTGCGCGAAACGCCACGCCCGGCCACACTTCTGGTCGGGCCCTTTTTGAAGAAGCCCGCAGGGTGAAAGACATATGATGGGAAACATGACCTTCAGCAACGCCATTTTCGATTTCCCGCTTCTGTCGCTGGGCGTCATCGTGCTGGCCGTTCTGGCGATCTGGTTCCTGCTGCGCCACAGGCCGCCATCCCCCTTCATCAAGGGCGGCAAGAACAGAAGGCCGCGGCTCTATGTCGTGGATGCCGCAGCCGTCGATGCCCGCAGGCGCGTGGTGCTGGTGCGGCGCGACAATGTCGAACATCTGGTGATGATCGGCGGACCCAACGATATCCTGCTCGAAACCCGGATCCCGGCCCCCATCGGCACGCGCCACAAGCCCGAAACGGCTCAGCCGCCGGCAAAGAGCGAACAGCAGAAGCCGTCCGACGGCGAGCGCGACAGCGCGTGATTCGCAAACGGCACGCCGTTGATGACACGGCGCAGCCGCGAAAGCCGTGCCGCAAGACACCCGCGGCGCCTCATTTCGACAGTCGCAATACCAAACCAAAAGGCCGCGTCCTCATTGGACGCGGCCTTTTGGTGTGTTCTGCTATTCGTCGCGATAGACTTTCTCGCGTCGCTCGTGGCGTTCCTGCGCCTCGATCGACAAGGTCGCGATCGGCCGCGCATCCAACCGCTTCAGGCCAATCGGCTCGCCGGTCTCCTCGCAATAACCGTAGGTCCCGTCGTCGATCCGCCGCAATGCCGCATCGATCTTGGAAATCAGCTTGCGCTGACGGTCTCTCGCCCGCAATTCGATGGATCGGTCGGTTTCGGAAGAGGCCCGGTCTGCAAGGTCCGGATGATTGGCGCTTTCGGCGGCCAGGTTGTCGAGCGTTTCGCGGGCTTCCCGCAAAATGTCATTTCTCCAGGCGATCAGTTTCGCCCGAAAATAGGCCCGCTGGTTGGGATTCATGAACTCTTCGTTATCGGAGAGAACAT
>NZ_CFHTCS010000304.1:0-5299 GCF_984369615.1 Martelella sp.
GAAGGCTTCCAGATATTTCGGGCGCGCATTGCGGTAGTCGATGTAGTAGGAATGCTCCCACACGTCGACGCCGAGGATCGGCTTCGCGCCATGAACGACCGGGTTTTCGCCGTTCGGGGTCTTCATGATCTCGAGCTTGCCGTCCTTGACGGCGAGCCACGCCCAGCCTGAACCGAACTGGCCGACGCCTGCGGCGATGAAATCGGCCTTGAACTTGTCATAGCCGCCGAGATCGGACGAGATCGCGCTTTCGAGCGCGCCCGGCAGCTTGGTGCCGCCGCCGTCCTTCTTCATCCACTTCCAGAAATGCATGTGGTTGAAGTGCTGTGCGGCGTTGTTGAAGAGCGGCTGGTTGGAACCGTATGCCTTGACCATCACTTCTTCCACCGGAAGATTGCCGAGACCGGCTTCTTCCGCCAGCTTGTTGCCGGTGGTCACATAGGTGTTGTGGTGCTTGTCATGGTGAAATTCAAGCGTCTCGGCCGACATGTAGGGGGCGAGCGCGTCGTAGGCGTAAGGCAGTTCCGGAAGTTCAAAAGCCATGTCTGGTACTCCTCTTTGTAATAAATTGACGCTTGCGAGTTACATAGTAAGCCCTTTGGAGAAGGGCAACCGGTAAGCCAGGAAATATCCCGGCGCGCTACCGGAAAGAAAGGGCGCTCGGATGCGTTCCGGTACGCCCTTTCCCGTGGGCCGGCCCCTCGGGAGGCCTATCCTATTCCTCCGGCAGTTTGTAGGCGAGGATGTAGTCGCCCGTCTCTGTGCCGACAGAGCCGTGACCGCCGGCCACGATCAGCACATATTGCGTGCCGTCGGAGGTCTCGTAGGTCATCGGCGTCGCCTGCCCGCCGGCGGGAAGGCGGGCTTCCCAGAGCTGCTTTCCGGTCGTCAGGTCATAGCCGCGGAGGTAGTTGTCCATAGCAGCACCGAGGAAGGCGACGCCGCCCTTGGTGATGATCGGGCCGCCAATGCCGGGCACGCCCATCCTGATCTTCAGACCGAGCGGGTTCATGTCCTGGATCGTGCCGTTCTTGTGTTTCCAGACGATTTCGCCGGTCGTCAGATCCGCGCCGGCGACATAACCCCATGGCGGCGCCTGGCAGGGCACGCCAAGCGGGCCGAGCAGCGTGGAGAAGGCGACGGCATAGGGCGAGCCATTGTTGGAGTTGATGCCCTGTGTCGGCGCTCCCGGCTCCGTTTTCGGCACCAGCGTGGAGGTGTAGGCCATGTAGACCGGCATGGCGAACATCACCTGACGCTCCGGGTCGACGGCGACCGACCCCCAGTTCAGCGTGCCGAAATTACCGGGATAGACGATCGTGCCGTTGAGCGACGGCGGCGTGTAGCGGCCTTCATAATTATACTGCTTCAGCTTGATCCGGCAGGCGAGCTGGTCGAGCAGCGAGGCGCCCCACACATCCTTGCCCGTCAGTTTCGGCGGGTTGAAGGAAAGGGCGGAGACAGGCTGGGTCGGCGACAGGTTCTCGCCTTCAAGACCGCCGTCCTGGGGAGCTGCAACTTCGGTGACCGGGAGGATCGGCTCGCCGGTCTCGCGGTTCAGCACGAAAACCTCGCCCTGCTTTGTCGGCATCACCAGCGCCGGCACGGTCTCTCCGTCAATGGTGAGATCGAGAAGCGGCGGCTGGGCCGGCGCATCCATGTCCCACAGATCGTGGTGGACGCCCTGGAACACCCAGACCGGCTCGCCGGTCTCGACATCGAGCGCGGTCACCGAAGAGGAGTATTTCTCTTCCGAGGGCGAGCGGTTGAGGCCGATCTGGTCGGGAACGCGATTGCCGAAGGGCACATAAACCAGGCCCAGATCGCTGTCGCCGGACATCACCGTCCAGCTGTTCGGCGAATTCTTCGTATAGGTCTCGTCCGGGCCGAGCGGTTCGGTCTTGTCCGGATTGCCGGTATCGAAATTCCAGATCAGTTCGCCGGTGTCGATGTCATAGGCGCGGATCACGCCGGACGGGCTCTGGGTGGAGTAATTGTCGTTGACCGCCCCGCCGACGATGATCTTGCCGGCAATGGCGAGCGGCGCCGAGGTGGAATAATAGTACCCTTGAGTCTTGTAGGGCATGTTTGTTTCAAGATGCAGCGTGCCGTTTTCGGCGAAATCCTCGCAGATCGTGCCGTCCGCGGCATTGAGCGCGATCAGGCGGGCATCCGCCGTCGGCAGGTAGACACGCGTCTTGCAGCGCTCGCCCTCGGCAATGTCCGGATCGGCATAATAGGTAACACCGCGGCAGGTCTGGTGCTGGCGGTTGCCGTCAACCGGCACTTGCGGATCGAACTTCCACTTCTGTTCACCCGTTTTGGCATCAAAGGCCATCGCCCAGCTATGCGGCGTGCAGACATAGAGCGTATCGTCCACCATCAGCGGCGTATTCTCGTAGGTGGTCTCGACAACGTCGTTCGGCCCCTTCATGTCCCCGGTCTGGATCTGCCAGGCAAGCTCAAGGTCGCCGACGTTTTCCGTCGTGATCTGGTCGAGCGGCGAATAGCGCTGACCGCGTTCGGAGCGGCCATAGGCATGCCATTCATCGGCGGGAACACGTTCGGTGACGGAAGCATCGGCGTTGCGAACACCCGGCAGCGAACCGTTGACCGCGTGCGGATCGGTAAAGAGCGACACCGCCGCCACGATGATCGACAGCGTCACCGCGCCGGCCAGCGGCCAGGCGCCCGCGCGGGCTGCGGGTCTTTGTTCGGGAAAACCATATTCGTCGCGCAGGATCGGCCGGCGAACCCACGGCACGAGCATCCAGAGGCCGAGAAGCACGACCAGCCCGCCGCGCGCGCCAAGCTGCCACCAGTCAAGTCCGACCTCGAGCAGCGCCCAGGCGAGGGTGACGAGAATGGTGACCCCGTAAACCCAGTAGGCAAGGGGGTTGCGCGCGAAAATGAGAAAAGACGTCGCCAGAAAGGCGGCGCCGGCAATCAGATAAAACCAGCTGCCGCCAAGGACGATCAGCCAGATTCCGCCGCCGCCCAGATAAAGGCCGATCAGCGCGAAAATCAATGATGTGAGCACGATCATGATGGAAAATCTCCTGAAACTGGAGCTCTTTCCGGGCGATCTGGTTGTAATGAATAGGTAAAGCTTCGCAAAAAAAACAGGTCCCCAACGATCTCCCGGCGATACACGAACAATCGCCGGTGATCCGCCGGCGCTGCCTGTTCGCAAAACGGCGCGCGCGCGCTATTGTTCCGGACTGTTTTTGCGGAAGGTCACCGGCGATGCCGCATTGACGCGCCCGGCCGCGCGCTCCACACGCTCGATATCCGATTGAAAACGCAGGGTTTCCTGCGCTCGCGCCAAGGTCATCGTCGTGAACTTCTCCGACATTTCGGCAAAGCCGGCCATTTCCTCGTGGCTGAGCGCGCGACACGCGTGCAGAAGGTGGATGACCACTTCGGCCATGCCTGCGCCATCCCGCGCCATGGCGGTGAATGCGGCGTCGAAGAACTCCTCCGCCGTTATCGTCGGCATATGGATATGCGGATAGCGCGGCTCCCGGTTTTCATCCGGCCTTTCGCCCGCCTGCATGATGCGTACCAGATGCGTGACCACGTCGATTGCCGTGCCGGGATCGTTCACGGCGGGCGAAAGGGCGCGCAGCGCGATCTGCGACATCACCGTGACGCCGTAGAGCGGATCCTGCGTGTAGCTTCGTTCATGACCGATGGTGAAGGCCCGGGCGGCCTCGTTGACCATGCTCTCGTCCGCGACATCGGCGTCCTGCGGCAGCCGGATGCCGGCGATATGGCGACCGGGGGCCACGAATGCGCCCGGACGTTCCAGCACGTAGATATCGGCGTCGAGCTTGCGCGCGACCGCATCCAGGGCGGCGATGTCGATGAAACGCAGATAGCCCGTCTCGGGCGGGTCGATCATCTGCAGGCCGCCCGGCATGTGACCGTCGAAACGTCTTCCTCCGAGAAAAGGCTCGGCGCGGTAGTTGCGCATCGAGGTGATTGCCTGATCCTCGACCTGCTCGATGGTGCGGCTGATCTTGCCGAGGCGGCCGAGATAGTTGATCCAGCGCAGCAATATGCCGATGATCAGAACGATGACGGCAAGCGTTGCGATGAACAGCACAAGCCGTCCGCCGGCGCCATAGAGATTGGTATTGAGCGCGATCAGGCCGACGAGGCTGAAAATGAAGGAGCCGAGAAAGGTCGAGAGCGCGGCCTGCGCGGTGCGGTCTTCCAGAAGCGTGCCGACGGCGCGCGGCGTGGCGCTGCTGGCAGCCGCCGAGGAGGCCTGAACCACGGTGTTGAGCGAAAAGATCAGCACCGTCAGCATGCTCGAGGCGATGATCGACAGGAGCGAGCCGACCGAATCGGCGCCGATCGTCCGGCCGAGCCCTTCGGGAATATAGGGGTTCAGGAGAACGCCGACCAGCGCCGTTGCAATGCCCGCAAGGCAGTAGATCGCGGCGACAAACCACAATTGCCGCATCACTTGGGACAGGACCCATAACCGCCGGGACAGTTGAAGTTTCATGGCGCTCTTTCTGTCTGGGCGGCTTTGGCCCGGCTCGTCTGGAGCCGGTCGACGGCGCCTTCAAGCCCGTCGGTATTGATCAACGATTTCGGCTTCGGCGCGAAGGACTTCGGCTTCTTCATCGCGGCCGTGAGCGGCAAGTATGTCGGCTGCCTGCCGGCGCTCGCCAGCCTCCCTTTCCAGCAGGGCCCCCAGGCTCTTTGAGGTTAACTCGCCGCGCGCCGTTTCGGTTCCGTTCGAGCCAAAGGCACGTTGCGTGTAAGGCTCTCCGGCATTCTCGAGCTTGACGGCCTGCGCATTGTCGATCGCGGCGATCAGGGAACGGGTCACGCCCACGGTCAGGCTGTCGCGCGTCTGCATCGCGGCCTTCAGGTCGTCACGAAGCCGCGCCCGGAACTGACCGGCTATATCTGTCAGATGGCCCGTCATCCTGCCGTTTGCCCGTGCCTGAAATCCTTGATTGACGGGTCATTACAGCAATGCCGGCCGCCCGGCAACCAGAACGCCGGTCGTCGTTGTCAGGGTCCCCGGTTCAGCCCTCCGCCTTGCCCGAAACCTTGAGCGCGAAGGCATATTCGAGCGCGATTTCCTCCAGCCGCTGGAAGCGCCCGGACGCGCCGCCATGGCCGGCATCCATATTGGTGCGCAGCAGGATCGGGTTTTCGGCTGTGGTAAAGTCGCGCAGCCGCGCCACCCACTTTGCCGGTTCCCAATAGGTCACCCGCGGATCGGTCAGACCTGCAAGCGCCAGAATGGCGGGGTAGGGCTTTGCGGCCACATTGT
>NZ_CFHTCS010000305.1:0-5291 GCF_984369615.1 Martelella sp.
ATCTTTGGCGATTTGCCGTCCGTTGTTTCCGCAAAGATGCGCGCGGGCTGCGCAAGCGCCGGCCAGCCCCTGACCTGCTCCTCCGGACCGGCTGCCGGAAGAACGCCTTTGCCCGCGACCGCCCCGACAGGCGAGGACGGACGAACCAGAGCGTCCGGAAAAGAAAAGCGGCGCATGGCAGTGACCTCCGGTCGAGCTACGCTCTCATGCAGATCATCGCCATGCGCCCAAAGCAGCGCGTTTTGGTTCCGACTTCGGCCGGTCTTGAGGACCGGCGCCGGCAGAACCTACTGCTCGTATTTTCTGATATTCATAGGTTATAAAATGGAGTTCGGGAATTTCTACTGAAATAAATCGTAAAACAGCATTGGTAATAAAAATAAAAGGAAGACAATAAAGAAAAAACAGAAAAACCTGAAAGGCCAGCGCCGATTGTAAACAGGCGTTCCTTGATAACACCGCCCGCAGAAAGATGCCCCGAAACGTAGTCGGTGCCCACAGGAACAGGTAAAAAGGCGCAACGTCTTTCGGCCGGAAGCGCTGGATCTTGACGGCTGGAATCTGGCGTTGAAAGTCATGTTTCTGATGGGTGCACGAAGATGGACCTGCGGCCACGGCGTGTCCGTTCGACGTCAGTAAAAGGCGCACGCCCGAGGCGCCAGGCTGACGGGCTGACGGCGAAACCTGACGGGCTGACGCCTGGCGCGGAGACGCAATCGAGAACGGCGGCGACGCCCCGTGGTCCGGACGGATGCGCAAAATGCAATTCGGCATCCGGTGGGAAACGCGCGGCGTCGCCCCTGTCCAAAGTCTGGCAATTCATATCGTCTGCCCCTGATAGCCGTGAGTTTGCCTAGAGCGCCGTGCGTCCTTTCGGACGCACGGCGCTCTAACCTATTGAATCTACGCATCGTGCTTTCCAAAAATCGATTCCGATTTTCGGGCCGATGCGCTAGAGCACCGGGAATCGCTGCCCGGCGGATCGATTTCCTGACTAAAGGAAGGAAAACGCCATGTATCGCTCGCACGTCCCTAATCATATGCCGAACGTCCTGAAATGGCTTTTCCGGCACCAAAGCTCGGTCGGCGTCAGGGACGCGTGAACCATTCGGACCAGACATATTTTGTCGCGGGGGATGTTGTCACCGGCGCCGCGGCCGCATGTCGCTGCCGCCGAGCCTCCCCCGGCGTCATTCCGTATTGCCGGCGAAAAGCCCTGATGAAGGCGCTTTCGGACTGGAACCCGACCGCCGTTGCGATGATGTTGATATTGGGTTGCGGCGCCAGCGGATCGGTGAGCTTGTGATAGGCTGCGGCCAGGCGCCGCTGACGCACGAAGGCAGCGACCCCGCCATGGGGTTCGAAATGGGCATAGAGGCGGGTGCGCGAGACGCCGAACCGGGCGGCGATGTCCTCCACCGTCAGCTTGTCGCTCTCTAGGTTGTCATCGATATGCTGGCGCACGTCCTGCATCAGGCTGTGCCGCAACAGGGCCTTCTGGTCACAGGTAAGATCGCTGCCGCCATTGATAACGGCAGCGAGGAAATGAACGAGCGCCGAAAAAACCCGGGGGCCGTCCTGCGCCTGCATGGCGGGAGCCATGCGATAGACTTCCATCACATGCGAGCGGAACAAGCGGGCGAGCGGCATGTCGCGGCGGACGCGACGATAATGCAGCCCATCGGGATCATGCAGCAACGGAGCAAGCCGGTTGCGCGGAACCGCAAGTGCCATGAGGTCAAAGTCCTCGTTGACGGTATCAAGCGGCTCAGCATTGTCGAAAATGCAGATGTCGCCGGCGTCAAGCGTGATATCGCCGCCAGGCGCGCGGGCATGGCATCGCCCTCTTCGGAAAATCTGAACCATGTAATTGTCGATGCCGTCACGGCCGATCTGCGTGCGGCTGCGGGCGAAGGCCTGCCGAACGCTCATGCAGCGTCCCAGCGTGCCGATCCCGAGCATGAAACTGTCCACTTCAACCCGGAACGGATCACCGGCCCCTTGATCCAGAGTGGGCACGTAAAGCTGGCTCATGGCCTCCCGCCACTGGCCATAATCGGTGCTCGAAAAAAAATCGCGCGGGATTAAATCCTCACCTGCCGGCTTGGTTCTGGTCTCTTCTGGCAAAAAACGTCTCCCCCGGTGACGGCATGACGGCCGACGCATATTCCCTCTCCCCCCAATTTGAGGAAAGATAAACCCAAGTGCAAGCGGCCCCGGCGTTCGGCAGGCCGCAACCGTTTGGGAAAGGGGCGACAACCGGCTTTGCCCGCAACATGTTCGATCCGTACCGGCATGTCGATGACTGCGCATAGGCACTCGAAAGCAGTGCGCAATTGGTACACTGCGGATTCCACCCCGCCATCACACCGCGCTCTCCAACGCTTTGAAAAGATCGTACCGCTGTCTAAGAGAGACCTCCCGTCAGCCAAAATCAATATAGGCTTCGCTTTCAAGCTGGCCGAAATCCATCCACGCCGCCCAGCACTTTCGGACGGTTGACCCTGGGAAACGCCGTACCTCCGTCATTAAAGAGGTGCAAAGCGTCCGGCTGAAAGGTAACAGGGTACGCGCCCCCGCGGCTCCAGAACGTATCACCGCTGGCTTTCACCATCAGCGACTGACCACCTGCCCCCTGCAACTGCAGCATGGCATGATCACCAATATTCTCGGCAACCTCGATAGCGCAGGCAAAACCACCAGCATCGCCCGCGGGGTCGATATGTTCCGGGCGGATGCCGATCGTCACCGCGTCGCCGGCGCTCGTATCGCGAGCGGGGCAAACCGGCACGGAAACCCGGGCAAATCCGGGAACCTCCACAATAATCGCGTCGGCTTCCACGGCGGCGACGGTCCCCTCGAGAAAGTTCATCTTCGGCGAACCTATGAAGCCCGCAACGAACAGGTTTTGCGGCAAGTGATAGAGCTCCAGCGGGGTGCCCACCTGCTGCACATCGCCATGGTCAAGCACCACGATCCGGTCGGCAAGCGTCATCGCCTCGATCTGGTCATGGGTGACATAGGCCATGGTGGTGCCAAGGTCGTCATGCAGTTTCGACAGCTCGAGCCGCATGTGGACGCGCAGCGCCGCATCAAGGTTCGACAGCGGCTCGTCGAAGAGGAACACCTGCGGGTCGCGGACGATCGCCCGACCGATGGCAACGCGCTGGCGCTGACCGCCAGAGAGCTGGCTGGGGCGCCGCTCCAACAGATGCTCGATATGGAGAATGCCAGCCGCCGCGCGCACCTTGCGGTCGATCTCGTCCTTCGGTCGTTTGGCGAGCTTCAGGCCGAAAGACATGTTTTCGTAGACGGTCTTGTGCGGATAGAGCGCATAGGACTGGAAGACCATGGCAATGCCGCGCGCCTTGGCCGGAATATCATTGCAGCGCCTCTCCCCGATCATCAGATCGCCGCCGCTGACCTCCTCCAGCCCGGCAATCATGCGCAGGAGCGTGGATTTTCCGCATCCCGACGGGCCGACAAAAACGATGAACTCGCCGTCGCGCACCTCAAGGTCAATGCCCTTGATGACTTCCAGCGCACCATAGGACTTGCTCAGATTTTTCAGTGTAAAGCCGGCCATTGGTTTCCTCCTCGGCTGTTTCGCGTCTGTCAGGGCCGCGCGTCGAAGACGACGCCATTGCCGGTGATGAACTGGTTCGAATAAGGGTAGAAATGCTTCTCGAAGGGCATGCGCGGGGTGGCGGCATAGCGCGCGGCGAACTCCTCTGGCCTGAAGAAGGCCTCGGTCGCCGCCCGCAGTTCCGCCTTCAGCGCCGCCTCTCCCGGCGCCCGGGAGAGATCGTTCCACTCGTCGGGATCATCGGCGAGGTTGTAGAGTTCCTCGGCGCCGTCCAGATAGAGGCAGTATTTCCAGTCGCCCCGGCGCAGCATGCAGCCAGCGTGGTCCGGCTGCTTCAGCACGGCGCTCTCGCAGAAAAGGTTCCGCTCCGGCGGCCCGCCCCCGGCAAGAACCGGCGCGAGGTCCAAGCCTTCCAAACCCTCGGGCGGAGAAATCCCCGCCGCGGCGCAAAGGGTCGGGTAAAGGTCGATCAGCCCGGCAAGAGCATTCGTCCGGATCCCCGCCTCCGCCACGCCCGGCCAGCGGATGATCAGCGGAACACGGGCGGAATCCTCATAGAAGACGGTCTTCTGCCAGAGCCCCCGACGCGCCGCCATCTCACCGTGATCGGAGGCGTAGATGACGATCGTCTCCTCGAAGAGGTCGAGATAGTCGATCACATCCAGAAGCCGGCCGACGGCATCATCGACCCATTCGACGCATCCGTAATAGGCAGCAAGCGCCCGGGCATTCACCGCATCATCGCCGAGGTGATGCGCCGTGCCGCTCGCCGCTGCCGCCTTCTGCACAAAGGCGGGCGCGCGAGAAAGCCAGTCGGGATCATAGTCCGGCAGTTCCACCCTGCCCGCGAAACGCTCGAAGAAGCGACGCGGCGGGTTGATCGGAAAATGCGGTTTGTCGAAATGGACGGCCAGAAAGAACGGCGCATCTCCCGGACGGGCCGCATGACCCTGCAGCCATTTGGCCGCCTCGCTGACGCAGATTTCCGTCTGCGTCATGGCAAGGGGAATGCCCGAAGGGCCGGCATCGCCGAGAATATCGCCGAGACCGGATTCGTTTGGGTGGCGGGCGGGATCCGGCTGGTGGGCCTGGCCATAGAGATCGCCGTAGGGGCGTTCCTGAAAGCCCTGGAACTGCTCGCCGTTGAAATGCGTCTTGCCCACAAGCGCCGTGCGGTATCCGGCACCGCCGAGCGCGCGCGCCAGCGTTGGACCGTTGGCGGGCAGGACGTGGCGGTTGTCGTAAATGCCAGTCGTGCGGCAATACTTCCCGGTCAGAAGGCTCGCCCTGCTCGGCACGCAGAGTGGGTTCTGGCAATAGGCATTGTCGAAACGCACGCCGCCTGCGGCCAGCCGATCGAGCGACGGGGTTTCCACCGGCGTCTCCGCGCAATCGCCCATCGCACGCACGCTGTGCTGGTCGGAAAACAGGAAGAGGATATTGGGCTTCTTCTGCATGACGTCTCCCTCAGGCCTTGACCGCGCCGCCGAGCCGGAGTCCGCCCTTTTGCAGCGGCTTCTGGATCAGGAAATAGACGAGCAGCGTGGGCGCCGTGTAAAGCAGCGCGAAGGCGGCAAGCTGGCCATACATGGCCTCCCCATATTCCCCGAAGAAGCTGTAGAGCGAGACGGCCATCGGATAATTGTCGCGGCTTTGCAGCAGGATGAAGGGCACGAAAAAATTGCCCCAGTTCTCGATGAAGGAC
>NZ_CFHTCS010000306.1:0-5280 GCF_984369615.1 Martelella sp.
CTCCAGTCTCCTCGGTCCGCTCCGAATGGACAACCTCCTGAAAGCCCACATCTAGAAGAACACGACATAGACGGCGTAGATGACATTGCAGCAGATCAGGCAGAAGGTGGCGAAGGAGCCGAGGTCCTTGGCGTGCTTGCCTTCCACCGAGCGTTCCGGCGAGACCCGGTCGATGATCTCCTCGACGGCCGTGTTCAGCGCCTCGGCGGCAAACAGTGAGAACATCAGGATCACGAAGATCATGAACTCGAGGCCGCTCGCACCGACAAGGACGAATATGGCAAGGCCGATGACGAAGCCGATCAGTTCATGACGAAAGGCTTCTTCCTTGAGCAGCCGCAGGAAGCCCTGCCAGGAATAGCCGCCGGCGGCGAACAGATGGCGAATGCCCTTTTGCTTCTCGATCGGCGGTTCGGCCATTCCGTCTCCTTCCGGCTCAAGACCAAGTCGGCGCACCCTGCCATCGGCATGTTACAGCTGCGCGACAAGCCTTTGACGACGCACGGGAATTGCCGTCACAAACAGCGCCCGGGGCAAAGGTCGCATCACCCCCGCCCGGAGACGCCGGCCTCCTCGAAGGTCGCCATGCCGGTGTGGCAGGCCGCGGCCGATTTCACCAGACTTGCGGCAAGCGCCGCGCCCGTGCCCTCGCCGAGACGCATGCCGAGCGCAAGAAGCGGCGTCTTGCCCAGCTTCTGGATCAGCTTCAGATGCCCCGGCTCGGCAGAGACATGGGCGATCATGCAGTGATCGAGCGCCGAGGGTTTGGCGGCCTTCAGCACGGCGGCGGCGGCGGTCACGGCATAGCCGTCGAGCAACACCGGCACCTTCTGCATCCGCGCGGCGATGATGGCACCGGCGATTGCCGCGAACTCGCGTCCCCCGAGCCTGCGCAGCAGTTCCAGCGGATCGGAGAGATGGTCCTTGTGGCAGGCCACGGCCTGTTCGACGGCGGCGATCTTGCGTTCCAGCATCTCGCCTTCCGCACCGGTTCCGGGGCCGACCCATTCGGCGGCGGAACCGCCGTAAAGCCCGAGGCAGAGCGCCGCGGCAATCGCGGTGTTGCCGATGCCCATTTCGCCGAGGCAGAGCAGGTCCACCCCGCCGGCAACCGCCTCCATGCCGTAGGCCATGGTCGCCGCGCAATCGCGTTCGGAAAGCGCGGGCTCCACGGTAATGTCGCCGGTCGGATAGTCGAGCGCCAGATCGAAGATCTTGAGGCTGAGGTCGACCGAGGCGCAGATCTGGTTGATCGCCGCGCCGCCCTTCTCGAAATTGCCCACCATTTGCTGCGTGACGGTTGCCGGATAGGGCGTGATGCCTTTGGCCGCGATGCCGTGATTGCCGGCGAAGACGGCGACCATGGGACGGTTCACCGACGGGGCGCGCCCGCTCCACGCGGCAAGCCACATGGCGATTTCTTCCAGGCGTCCGAGCGCGCCCTCCGGCTTCGTCAGCAAAGAGTTACGTTTCCGCGCCGCCGCAAGGGCTGGCGTATCGGCCCCCGGCAGTGCCTCCAGCAGAGCACGGAAATCATCGAAGGGCTGTCCGGCGGCTTCCATCTAGAGTAAGTCCTTTTTTACTATTACGAGCATAAACGGGCTATCCAAGGTTGTCTCGATCTGCCATAGTTACACACCTATCGCGCACACATTGACGAAAGTGCCACCATGACGCGACTGTCGAACCTGGCGAAAGACCTCGCCGTGGCAACCGGTTTTCTGACGAGATATCCCATTCCGGCGCAAATGCAAACCGTTCCGCCGGACGGCGCACGCGCGGCATGGGCCTTTCCCCTTGCCGCCGTTCTCGCAGCCCTGTTGCCTGCCCTTGTTTTGCCGTCCCTGACGATGCTCGGCGCCGGGCCTTTGCTGGCGGCGCTGATCGCAATCGCGGTCAGCCTCGTCGTCACCGGCGCGCTTCACGAGGACGGTCTTGCCGATTCCTTCGACGGCCTTTTCGGCGGACAGGACCGCGCGGCCGCGCTGGCGATCATGAAGGACAGCAGCACCGGAGCCTACGGTACGATCGCCCTTATCCTCTCAATCTTGTTGCAGGCCGTCGCACTTGCGGTCCTGGTTGCAGAGGGTTCGTGGAATGCAGCGCTTTTCCTCATCGCCGGAGCGGCAGGCGGGCGCGCCGCCATGGTCTGTCAATGGAGCGCCCTTCCGTCAGCGCGCACCGACGGAGCAGCGTCCGCCCTCGGTCGCCCCGGAAGACGGTCGGCGCTGTGCGCGGTTCTCGGCGGCGTCGTCATCATCGGCCTTTCGGCCCTCGCGACCGGGACGGTGTGGCCCGCGCTTGCCGCCCTTGTCTGCGGCGCGGCCGCCGCCCTCGGTTTCAGCCTGTTCGTCGCCCGCCGTCTCGGCGGCTGCACGGGCGATACGCTCGGCGCCACGGCCCGGATCAGCGAGACCGTCTTCCTCGTCGCCCTTGCCATTTGCGTCTGAAACCCGATATCCGGTCACGATGACGAGGCGCGGGCTCCCGCCGCGCGCCTTGCGCCTTCAACACGGGGAGTGACCGCCTTGCGTCTGTTCTGGATCCTGATTGCAATCGTCGCAGTGGGCATGATCATGCTGATGGTGACGGGCGGCGACGGTACGACGCTCGGCCTTGCCAATGACGAGTTCGCCTCCGCGCTCTGGCTTGCGCCGCTGCTGGTTCTCGTCGCCGCCGGCGTGCTGCAGGGCCAGCGCAATTTCGGCCATGTGTTCCAGTCGCTGCTGATCTGGGCCGCGATCCTGCTGGTCATTTCCGCCGCCTATATCTTCCGCCATGATTTCCGGGAGGTCGGCGCCCGCCTCTTCGGCGGCCTCGTGCCCGGCATGTCGATGACGACGACCATGGTCGACGGCCGCGAACAGGTGATTATCGGCAAGCGCCGCGACGGGCACTTCACCGCCAATGTCGAAGTCGACGGCGTAAGCGTGGCGATGCTGGTCGACACCGGCGCAAGCCGGGTGACGCTGACGACAAGGGACGCGGAGCGGATCGGCTTCGATGCCGGATCGCTCAGCTTCACGGCGATGGTCTCAACGGCAAACGGCAACGCCATGGCGGCCCCCGTCACGCTTGACGAGGTCGCGATCGGCCCGATCACGCGCCGCAACGTCCGCGCCATGGTGGCCGGGGAAGGCCTTCTGTCTCAAAGCCTGCTCGGCATGAGCTTTCTCGGCACGCTGAGCTCGGTCGACATGCGCGCCGAGGAACTGCGCCTCACCGATTGAGCGTTCAGAAGAACGAGATGAAGAAGCGGGCGGAGATCGTCAGCAGGAAAATGCCGAAACCGGCCGTCAGCACCCGGTCGGAAACCGCATGGGCGGCGCGCGCGCCGACGGGCGCGATCAGGAGCGTGATCGGAATGATCAGCGCCACGGCGATCCAGTTGACATAGCCGGTGGACAGAACCGGAAGCCCCGGATGGCCCCAGCCGCCGATGACGTTGCCGACAAAACTCGGGATCGAGATCAGCACGCCGACCCCCGCCGAGGTCGCCACAGCCTGCAGCATCGACCGGTTGTAGAGCGTCATGAAGGTGTTGTTGAGCGTGCCGCCGCCGATGCCGATCAACCCGGACAAAAGCCCAATCAGCCAGCCGCAGCCGAACAGAGCGGGGTTCTTCGGCAGGTCCTCGCCGAGCCGCCATTTCGATGCCTTCGGATAGAGCATCTTCAGGCCGATCAGGAGCGTGATCACGGCGAAGGCCGCGCGCAGCACGTCGCCCGGCGCATAGGCGATGACCATGGCCGAGACGATGGCGCCGAAGGGCACGGCGATGATCCATTGCCTCAGCAGCTTCATGTCCACCGTGCCGCGCTTGTAATGCGACTGGAAGGAACGCAGCGAGGTCGGAATGATGATGGCAAGCGAGGTTCCGACGCAGAGCTTCATGCGCACGCCCTCGTCCACGCCGGCAAGCGCGAAGGCCTGGTAGAAGACCGGCACCAGCACGGCGCCGCCGCCAATGCCGAAGAGGCCGGCGAGGAAGCCGGCGACGCAGCCGGCCACTGCCAGCAGAACGACGAGTTGCAGGATTTCGGAAATCGGCGGCATGCGTAGTCCCCTCACGCACCTTCCAAGCGCAACAGGTCAAAGCGCAATCAGAAGGTTTTTGACTGTCGGATTATCATTGGCGATGTGTCATCAAAACGTGATCTTCTTACACTATCCCGTGGCCAGGGCAAACGGGGATGCACGGCGCAGCGTTTTTCGCGCCGGTGTCCCCCGGACTGGTTTTCATCAGCTCGCCATATTGGCCCGCGCATGTTCAGTTTTTCTGTTCAAGACAGTTTCCGATCACCAAAGCTTTTTCGCTTTTTTTCTTTGCCGGCCCTTCCTGGGCCGGCCTTTTTTTGTCCATCTGCAAGGGCGGCACAAAAAAACCGGCCGCTTCGAACGACCGGTTCCTGTCACGCATATGCCCTGCGATCAGGGCTCGAGATCGACGTCGAGGATCGCCATGGAGAAATTGAAGGAGCGGTCGCCGTCCTCATCATCGAGATAGATGACGCCGATGAACTCGTCCTCGCGGTAGACCTCGCAGGAATCGTCCTTGCGCGGGCGCGCGCGCACGGCAAAGAGCGGCCCGAACATGCGCTTGAAATAGGAGTCGAGCTTTTTGATTTCGTCTGGCTTCAAGGGATGAACTCCGTCTGGTCTTCAAGTGGTGGCGCGCTTGTGACACGCAAGGGCCGAGAATGCAAATGCGCGGGCGGATGGATTTCAGGGCCGGGCTGTCAGTCTTCCGAGCCGATCAACTGATCCATCGACCGGGCGGGATCGGAGCAGCCCGCCGTGCCGATCACCTTCGCCGGAACGCCCGCAACCGTCGAATTGGCCGGAACCGGCTTCAGCACCACGGAGCCCGCGGCAATCCGCGAGCAATGGCCGACGGTGATGTTGCCGAGCACCTTGGCGCCGGCGCCGATCAGCACGCTGTCGCCGATCTTCGGGTGGCGGTCGCCGCTTTCCTTGCCCGTGCCGCCGAGCGTGACGCCCTGCAGGATCGAGACATCGTCGCCGATCGTGGCGGTCATGCCGACGACGAGACCGGTCGCATGGTCGAGGAAGATGCCCTTGCCCATTTTCGCGGCTGGATTGATGTCGGTCTGGAACACGCTGGAAGAGCGGCTCTGCAGGTAGAGCGCGAAATCCTGCCGTCCCTTCTGCCACAGCCAGTGCGCCAGCCTGTGGGTCTGGATTGCGTGAAACCCCTTGAAATAGAGCACCGGTTCCATGAAGCGGGTGCAGGCCGGGTCGCGGTCATAGACGGCCTGG
>NZ_CFHTCS010000307.1:0-5276 GCF_984369615.1 Martelella sp.
ACGCCGAGCGGATTCACGTTGGCGACGAAATCCGCGACATAGGCGTCGGCCGGCCGGCGCACGATTTCCGACGGCGTGCCGCACTGGACGATGCGTCCGCCCTCCATGATCGCGATCCGGTCGCCGATCTTGAAGGCCTCGTCGAGGTCATGGCTGACGAAGATGATGGTGCGCTTCAGATTGCGCTGCAGCTCGATCAGCTCGTCCTGAAGACGGGTGCGGATCAGCGGGTCGAGCGCCGAGAACGGCTCGTCCATCAGCAGGATCGGCGCTTCGGTGGCAAAGGCGCGGGCAAGGCCGACGCGCTGTTGCATGCCGCCGGAAAGCTCGCTGACGAGCTTGTCGCCCCAGTCCTTCAGCCCGACGAGCTCAAGCTGGGTCTCGGCCTTGTCCAGCCGCTCCTTCTTGCTCAGGCCCGCAAATTCGAGGCCGAGGGCGACATTGTCGCGCACATTGCGCCAGGGCAAGAGGCCGAACTGCTGGAACACCATGGAGACCCGTGACAGCCGGATATGGCGCAGCGTCTTGTTGTCGGCCGAGGTCACGTCGGTCATCTGCGTGCCGTCATTGACCAGAACGCGGCCGCGGCATACCGGATTGAGGCGATTGACGGCCCTCAGAAGCGTCGATTTGCCCGAGCCCGAAAGCCCCATCAGCACCAGAAGCTCGCCTTCCCCGACGGTGAGCGAGCAATTGTGGACGCCGAGGACCTGGCCGGTCTCCTGCTGCACTTCGGTGCGGTCCTTGCCGGCATCCATCAGGGGCAGGGCGCTTTCCGGCTTGTCGCCGAACACGATATTCACATCTTCAAAGACGACCGCATCAGCCATTGTTGCGTCCTCCGATCTTCAGAACCCGGTCAAGAATGATGGCGACGACGACGATGACGAAGCCGCTTTCGAAACCGAGCGCGGGATTGACCTGGTTGAGCGCGCGCACCACCGGCACGCCGAGACCGTCTGCGCCGACAAGGGCCGCGACAACCACCATGGAGAGCGACAGCATGATGGTCTGGTTGAGGCCCGCCATGATCTGCGGCAGCGCATGGTGGAGCTCGACCTTGGTCAGCTTCTGCCAGGGCGTGCCGCCGAAGGCGTCCGCCGCCTCGAGAAGCGGCTTCGGAACCGAGGAGACGCCGAGATGGGTCAGCCGGATGGAGGCGGGGATGACGAAGATGACGGTCGCCAGCAGGCCAGGCACCATGCCGATGCCGAAAAAGATGATCGCCGGAATGAGATAGACGAAGGGCGGCAGCGTCTGCATCAGGTCGAGAACGGGTTGCAGCACCTGATAAAAACGCGGCCGGTGGGCGGTGAAGATGCCGATCGGCACGCCGATCGCCATGCAGATGATGCAGGAGGAGATGACCAGCGCAAGGCTTTCCGTGGTCTCCTCCCAGTAGCCCTGGTTGATGATGAACAGAAAGCCGAGAAAGACGAACAGCGAAACCTTCCAGTTGCGCTGCAGCCAATAGGCAAAGGCGGTGACGACAATGGCGACGACGATCGGCCCGGGCGCCTGCAGGAGCCACAGAAGCCGGTCGATGAGCCAGCCCATGATGTCGGCAAGGCCATCGAAAAACCAGCCGCCATGGATCTGCAGCCAGTCGAAGACGTCCTGGGCGAAGCGCCCGAGCGGGATCTTGTAGTCTGTCAGCCAGTGCAAGAGGTTGCTCCTTCTTTGTCCCCCAATGGCCACGGTCTTGACCATGGCCGCACCGCCGCCTTTGCCGGGCGACGGATCGCATCATTGATGAAGATGATAAGGAAAGGCCCGGAAAAGCCTGTCGCCGTTCCGGGCCCTTTATGCCTTAGAGGCCGAGCGAGGCCTTGACAGCCGGCAGACCCGGCTCGCCGGCGGTTGTCGTCACGCCGTCCAGCCAGGCGTCGAGGACATCCGGATTGGCCTTGAGCCAGTCGGCCGTGGCGTCGCCCTCGTTCTCGCCGTCATTGAGGATCTTGCCCATGATCTCGTTTTCCATTGCCAGCGAGAACTTCAGGTTTTCCAGAAGCTTGCCGACATTTGGGCATTCGTCAGCAAAGCCCTTGCGCGTCACGGTGCGGACAATGCCTTCGCCGCCGAAGAAATCCTCGCCGCCGGTCAGGTATTTCAGCGAGTAGGTGGCGTTCATCGGATGCGGCTCCCAGCCGAGGAAGACGATCGGCTGTTCCTGGCGGTACTTGCGGCCGACCATGGCGAGCATGCCCTGCTCGGAGCTTTCGACAACCTCGAAATCCTTCAGGCCGAACTTGTTCTCGTCGATCAGAGAGACGAGATAGGCATTGCCCTCATTGCCCGGCTCGATGCCGTAGATCTTGTGGTCGAGCTCGTCGCCGAACTTGGCGATGTCGGCATAGGTCGTCAGGCCCTTGTCGTAGGTGTAGGTCGGCACGGCGAGCGTGTATTTGGTGCCTTCCAGATTGGTGGCGACGACGTCGATCTCGCCCTCGTCGATATAGGGGGTAATGGCGCTGGTCTGGGCCGGCATCCAGTTGCCGAGGAACACGTCGACATCGTCGCTCTTCAGCGAGGCGAAGGTGACCGGAACGGACAGGACCTTGACGTCGACCTTGTAGCCAAGACCTTCGAGCAGGTGCTTCGCCGTCGCGGTCGTGGTGGTGATGTCCGTCCAGCCGACATCGGAGAAGCTTACGCTGTCGCAGGCCGTTTCCTGGGCTGATGCGGCGCCGGCGGAAAGGGTTGTCGCGGCGGCAAGAGCGGCGAGGATCATTCGGAAGTTATCAGACATGTCAGCGTTCCTTTCGGGTCCGTTGCAAGATTGCCATTGCGCCTTGGCCGGCGCGGCGAAAAACTGTTGGCTTCTTTGATTGATCAGTCAATCAATATAACATATGTTAATTCCTGTAAACGGCGAAGCAGGCAAAGTTGCATATTTCTTCGCCACCAAACGTCTCTGAGCATTTTTTCAGCGGGTTGAGCCGATGCCGAAAACCGGAATGGAAACGATCCGACGCGATGCCCTTGTCAGGGCCGCGATCGAGGAAGTCGGCGAAGTCGGCATGGTCGAGGTCACGGTCGCGAAGATCGCGAAGCGGGCGGGCGTCTCGCCTGCGCTCGCGCATCATTATTTCGGCTCCAAGGACAAGATATTGTTCGCGGCCATGCGGCGCATCCTTGATGAGTTCGGGGCCTCGGTCAAGGCCCGCTACAAAACCGCCCATACGCCGGAGGAGAGGCTGGTCGCCATCATCGAGGCGAGTTTCGGTCCCGACCAGTTCGACCCCGCCGTCGTTGCCGCCTGGCTTGCCTTCTATGTGCAGGCCCAGCGCAAGGGCGATGCCAGCCGGCTTCTGTCGATCTATGAGGCGCGTCTGCGTTCCAATCTCGTCTTCGCGCTCAGACTGCGCGTCGGCCGCGCGGCGGCAAACCGCATTGCCGCCGGCCTCGGCTCCATGATCGACGGGTTTTATCTGCGCGCGGCGCTGAAGGATTTCAGCACCACGCGCAGGGGCGCTATCGAAATGACCAGGGAATATCTCGAACTCACGCTTGCCAAGGAGATGTCCAAATGACCGCGCGGCCGAACATTCTCGTTCTGATGGTCGATCAGCTCGCCGGAACCCTGTTCCCCGATGGCCCTGCCGACTTCCTGCACACGCCGAACCTGAAGAAGCTTGCCGCGCGTTCGACGCGGTTTCAGAACGCCTATACCGGCTCTCCGCTCTGCGCGCCGGCGCGCGCCTCCTTCATGAGCGGGCAGTTGCCGCGCCGCACCCGCGTCTATGACAATGCGGCGGAATTCTCGCCCGACATCCCGACCTATGCCCATCACCTGCGCCGTGCCGGCTACCAGACATCGCTTGCCGGAAAGATGCATTTCGTCGGTCCCGACCAGCTTCACGGCTTCGAGGAGCGGCTGACAACCGATGTCTACCCGGCCGATTACGGCTGGACGCCGGACTATGCCAAACCGGGTGAGCGCATCGACTGGTGGTATCACAATATGGGCTCGGTCACCGGCGCGGGCGTGGGCGAGATCACCAACCAGCTCGAATATGATGACGAGGTCGCCTATGAGGCGGTGCGCAAGGTCTATGATCTCGGTCGCCGCAAGGATGACCGGCCCTTCATGCTGACCGTCTCCTTCACCCATCCGCACGATCCCTATGTGGCCCGGAAGAAATACTGGGACCTTTACGAAGACTGCGACCATCTGGAACCCGAAGTCGGCGCGATCGACTACGAAGCGCAGGACGGCCATTCGAAGCGGATTTTCGATGCCAATGATTTTCGCAGTTTCGACATTTCCAAGGAGGACATCCGCAGGGCGCGCCGCGCCTATTTCGCCAATGTTTCCTATATCGACGACAAGATCGGCGAGATCCTCGAGGCGCTGGACGGCGTCGGGCTTGCCGAGGACACCGTGATCGTCTTTCTCTCCGACCATGGCGACATGCTGGGCGAACGGGGCCTCTGGTTCAAGATGAGCTTTTACGAGGGTTCGTCGCGTGTGCCGTTGATGATTTCCGCCCCGGGCATGGAACCAGGTCTCGTCAGGACGCCGGCCTCGACCGTTGATATCCCCGCGACGCTCGCCGATCTCGCCGGTGTCGACATGGCAAGCGTCGCCCCCTGGACCGACGGAGAAAGCCTTGTCCCGGTAGCCGCCGGGCAGACGCGAAAAATGCCGGTGCGCATGGAATATGCGGCCGAAGCGTCGGAAGCGCCGCTGGTTTCGATCCGCGAGGGCCGGTTCAAATATAATCACTGCGAGCTGGATCCGCCGCAGCTCTTCGACCTTGAGGCCGATCCGCACGAATTGACCAATCTGGCCGATGATCCCGCCCATGCCGAGACGGCGGCCGGTTTCGCGGCGAAGGTGCGCGAATACTGGGACATGGCGGCCTATGACGCCGAGATCCGGGAAAGCCAGGCGCGCCGCCACATCGTCTATGAGGCGCTGCGGCAGGGCGACTATCACCCCTGGGACCATCAGCCGATGAAGGTCGCCTCCGAGCGTTTCATGCGCAACCATATGGATCTCAACATCCTCGAAGCCAGCCAGCGCTGGCCGCGCGGCGAATAGGGCGTTTTCGCCCTCCAGACCAACGACCCGGATCAAGCGGAGAATGACCATGCATGCACAAGCCAGCCATTTCATCGACGGCGACTATGTCGAGGATGCCGACGGCCGGGCCTTTGACAGCATCAATCCGGCAACCGGCGAGGTGATCGCCAGGCTTCATGCCGCAACGCCGGCGATCATCGAACGAGCCATGGCGTCTGCCGAGCGCGCCCAGCGCGAATGGGCTTCA
>NZ_CFHTCS010000308.1:0-5263 GCF_984369615.1 Martelella sp.
GCCGCAAGATCGAACCGGATCCGGCGAGCCCCGAGATCATCGTCACGGTGCGCGGCGGCGGCTACTCGCTTGCCTGCGATGTGGAGCATGTCTCGTGAGAGGCCTGCTCCCCCGCACCCTGCGCGGCCAGATCATCGCGCTCATCGTCGTGGCGCTGGCGATCGCCCAAGCGCTGACGCTCTGGCTTTTCGTTGACCAGCGCGCGCTCGCCGTGCGCTCGGCGCTGGCCATCGAGGCGGCGGACCGGGCCGGCAGCACGGCGCGCCTGCTCGAAGATGCGCCGCCGGATCTGAGATCAGAAATCCTCCAGGCGGCAAGCTCCTCGCTGGTGCGCTTCGCCATCGGCCCGACGCCGCTGGTCACGGGCGAGACCGGCAATGCGCCGAACTGGATCGAGCGGCGCATCCGCGCCGTCCTTGCTACCGACGATCCGCGCGCCGTCCGCGTCGATCTGCACACCGACCAGCCGCGCCCGCCGCCGCGCGCCGGCCCCGGCGCGGGCCAGATGCATGGCATGGGCCAGATGCGCGCCCCGCCCGGCCAGCCGCCGGTGAGCACGACGGCGCTCGATCTTTCGATAGCGCTTGCTGACGGAAGCTGGCTCAATGTCACCTCCCGCTTTCGCGACCCGCCCTATCAGTGGGTGTGGTCGGAGGCGCTGCCCTTTGCGCTGACGGCGGGGCTTCTGGCGATTGTCCTGTGGTTCGCCCTTGCAAGGCTGACGGGGCCGCTCCGCTCGCTTGCCGGCGCCGCCGACCGGCTGGGCCGGGGTGAGGACGTCGAGCCGATCGCCGCCGCCGGGCCCGAGGAAATGCGCCGTCTGGCCCTCTCCTTCAACGATATGCAGGCGCGCCTCGACCGCTTTGTGCGCGAGCGCACGCAACTGCTCGGCGCGCTCGGCCACGATCTGCGCTCGCCGCTGACGGCGCTGCGGGTCCGCGCGGAAATGGTGGAGGAAGAGGAGACCCGCGAGCGCATGATCGCCACGATCGAGGAAATGCGGGAGATGGTGGAGGCCACGCTCGCCTTCTCGCGCGGCATGGCGACGAACGAGCCCGTCGAAACGGTCAGCCTTGCGGGTCTGATCGGCGGGCTTGCAAGGGAGTTCGACGAAACGGGACTGGCCGTAACGACGGGCGAGATCGACGATGCCGAACTCAGGATCCGGCCGCTTTCCATGCGCCGCGCGCTGCGCAACCTGATCGAGAACGCCGTGCGTTACGGCGGCCGCGCCGCGGTCTCGGCAAGGAAGCAGGGCGGTTCGGTCGTGATCCGGATTGATGACGAGGGTCCCGGCATTGAAGCCCGTGAACTGGAGCGGGTGTTCGAGCCCTTCGTGCGGCTCGAGACATCGCGCTCTCGCGAAACGGGCGGGGTCGGCCTCGGCCTCTCGATCGCCCGCGCCGCCGTCATCGCCCACGGCGGCGGCATCACCCTTGAGAACCGTCCGGAAGGCGGCTTGCGGGTGACCGTCACCCTGCCGGGCGAGCGGACAGCCTGATATGCGCGTGCGGACCGCGCATTTACCTTTTGCGCGACTGTCATCAAAAATACACGTTTTGGTTTAATTATCCCAAAAAAACACCGTTCATTTTCCAATGGTCGGCAAATTAAACTTGATCTGGTACCGCAACCATCTTATGAAAGTCTCATCTTACCAAAAACAACCGGGATGCACAGCCGAAGAGGGATTGCCTTTCTTGCCGCCGCAAAAGGAGCCTGCGTAAACAAACGGCCAATCGTAGATTATTTTTATTTCGGCGCCGTGGGCGCGCCGCAGATTACGGCGATTCTCACTGGTATTTCTGTCGCCGGCCCGAATATTCGCACGATCTTCGCGTATGGGTATTCGATAATTCGCAAATTTAAAGACCAGAATAATCGACTATCAAGAAAAAGATTGTTTCATGAGACTTTTTCATTGCACCTATTGTGGGCACAAGCTCCGCTTCAGGCAATCAGCGTGCTCGCAATGCTATCAGCCGACGCCATACTACAACCGTCTCCGCTTTTGGCTCATACTGACGCTGGCGGTGCTGGCCGCTGCGGCGGCCTTCGCGCTGTCGCTGATCGTCTAGCGCATCGTGCTTCGATTCAGCAGTTCAATAGGTTAGAGCGTCCGGCCATGACGCCGGGTCGTCCCGCTTGCCTCGGGTTTATTTTATACTCATAATACCCGGATGCAAACCAGGACAAGACAGGTCATCGCCGCGATCGAACGATGGACGGAGCGGAAGATCGCGAACGCCGAACCGGGCGAACGCCTTCCGACCATACGGTATCTGATGCGGGAATTCGGCACCGCCCAGCGCACGGTTGAGGCCGCCCTGAAACCGTTCCTCGAAGACGGGCGCCTCGTAGCCCGCCCCGGCGCCGGCATCGTCGTTGCCGGAAATCCGGTGGAAACCGCGCGCGCCGACTATGCCGCCGACCTGCTGATTCTCTACCGCAACTCCGACAGCCGGCTGGCGCGGGTGACCCTGCAGGAGGTCGCGGCACGGCTGAAGGCCTCCGGCTCCTCTGTGCTGCAGCTCGGCTTTTCGGGCGACGCCCAGGCAATCGATGTGCTGGAACGGATCGGCCGGTTCCGTACCTGCCTCATCCAGGTCAATTTCGAGATCCTGACTGTTGCCTTTCTGGCCGCGCTCCACAGGCAGGCCGACCACATCGTCATCGACGGCGTATCGGCAACCGGCATCGACGTCGATGCGATCGGCACCAACTGGCGCGAGGCGCTGTCGATCGCCTTCCGCGCAGTGCGCAATGACGGTCACGAGAAAATCGCGTTCCTGACGTCCGCCCATCACGCCCGCCAGATCGCCATGGCGCGGCGCGAGTTCGAACTGCTCGGCAGCGCGCTTCCCGATCCTTCCCAGCGCTGGCTGATCGAACTCAACGCCCTTCCCGGCAGCTACCAGATCGACGACATCGCCAAGGCGATCGGACGCCATGCAGACGACAGGGGGCGGCTCCCCTTTACAGCGCTCATCGTCTGGGGCGTGGTCGAGGGCTTCATTCTGGAGCGCGCGCTTTCCGAACTCGGCCTCGATGCAGGGCGAGACCTCAGCGTCATCATGCTCGGCAGCATCGATTTCCAGTCGGAACACCTCGGCCGTTTCGATGTCGTCGGCAACAGTCACGCCGAAAAACTCGCCGTGTTCGAGCGGATCATCACAGAGCGGATCGCCGACGGCCCGCGCGAACCGCAGACGCACTACCTGCCGATCTCGCATGTGCGCCATGGTTCCGTGATCGATCTGACGATCGATTGAGTATAGACGATATTGTAGCCATATATATACTCAAATAGCATCCGATGCCGATGACAATGATCAAGTCCAGAGGCGTTGCATGCTCCACGAGCCGGTCCAGCAAAAAACAACAGGCGTCGCCATCATCGGCGCGGGCGAACGCGGCATTTATTATGTCGGCTCACGCATGGCCGAGATCGCCGGCGAAACCGGCTTCCGCATCGTCGGCGTGTTCGACCGGCTGGAGGACCGCGCGGGTTACGCCGCCGACCACCTGAACGCGCTTTACGGCAAGGCGGGCATCCGTCACGCCGTGCGCGTGTTTGCGAGCCTTGAGGATGCCGTCTCCGATCCCGCCGTCGACCTCGTGGTGGTCACTACCCATACGAACGCCCATCGCGCCCCGGTCGAAGCCGCGATCGCCGCCGGCAAACGGGTTTATCTCGACAAGCCGATCTCGGTGACGCTTGAGGATGCCGAGGCCATTCTGGCGGCGGAGACCAAGGCAGGACAGCCGATGCTGATGGCCTTTACCCGACGTTACGAAAAGCCCTGGGTGGAGACGGTGAAGCTTGCCCATGAAGGCCGCGTCGGCGACCCGCAGATGATCCTGCTGCGCTCGGTCATACCCTATACGCGTTATCTGCAGCTCTGGCACCGCAAGCAGGCGCTGTCGGGCGGCGCGCTCAACGACAAGTGTTCGCATCATTTCGACGTGCTGAACTGGGTCGCCGCATCCCGGCCGGTTTCCGTCACCGCCATCGGCGGCCGCAGCAATGTCTTCCCGCCCGATCCGAACGCGCCGGAGCGCTGCTCGCTCTGCGACCGGGACTGTCCCTATCGCCGGCACGAAACCCTCGTCGACCGTTTCGAGGGCGCCGGCGCCGTCGCCAATGCGAGCTGGAGCGAGGCGTCGCTGATCGAGGACCGTAACGACACCTGCGTCTACCAGCCGGGCGCGGATATCGACGACCACGCCATCGTCACCATCCGTTACGCGAACGGCGTCACGGCCTGTCTGTTCTTCGCTATCTTCGGCCCCTGGGCGGAGGACCAGGAAACGCTGGAGATCGTCGGCTCCTCGGGCCGCATCCGCATGGAACGCCATTCCGGCGCAATCGACATCGTCGAGGATTTCGGCCGCAAGCACGGCACGCTCGGCTTCACCAACCCGGACCGGACCTCGACCCATTTCGGCGCCGATCTCGAACTCGTCAGGACGCTTCGCCGCTTCATGGATGGCGAAAACCCGCCGGTCGGCATCGAAGACGGGCTGGCCTCGCTGCGCCTCGTGCTCGCCGCGCAGAAATCCATGACGAACGGCGGCATGCCGGTTGATCCGGCAACACAGGAGTTTGCCCGATGACCAGACGCTTTCCCGAACGCCTGACGCCGCTCGCCAACCGGCTCGGCCTGCAGCCGCTTTATGGCGACATCCATAACCACTCGGCGCTGTCCTATGGCCATGGACGGCTGGAGGACGCGCTGGCGCGGGCCGCGCTGCAGCTCGATTTCGTCTCCGTCACCGGTCACGCCGCCTGGCCGGACATGCCTATCGACGTGCCGGAGGTGGCCCATATCGTCGACTTCCACGTCAAGGGTTTCGCCAAACTGAAGGCCAACTGGAAGGGCCATTTCGAGACGCTTTCGACTTACGAAAATCCCGGAAATTTCGCCGTTTTCCCCGGCTATGAAATCCATTCCTGCGCCCATGGCGACTACACCATCGTCTATGCCGATCTTGACGTGTCCGAGCCGCAACTGGCCGACACGCCGGAAGACCTGAAGTCCGCGCTGACGAACGCCAAGGGGGACCGCGCGCTCGCCTTCCCGCATCATATCGGCTACCGGCAGGGCGCGCGCGGCATCAACTGGGACACGTTTGATCCCGAACTGTCGCCCTTCGTCGAGATGTTTTCCATGCATGGCTGCGCCGAGGAGTCGGAATCGGAACGCTCCTATCTGCATTCCATGGGCCCGGTGAACGGCGCCTCGACCATGCGCGCCGGGCT
>NZ_CFHTCS010000309.1:0-5236 GCF_984369615.1 Martelella sp.
CGTGTCCTCAGGCTCTACTATTCCACCTTCGAAGACCGGCTTCCGCGCCAATACGTCAATGAACACGAGGATATCATTGCGGCGATCAAGGCCGGGGATGCCGAAAGGGCCGATCGGCTGGCGATCGCCCATGCCGGACAGATCGTGCGCCAGATACAGGACTATCTGGCGCGCGAGACCGATCAGGCCAGCGCCTTCCCGCTGGACTGAAAAATGGCGCAGGGCCACGTCGACGAAAATCATCGCAGCCGAAACAACGACCCGGCGCTTAGAAACCGGAAGGCTTTGCCGACGGGGGAAAGGGGCAGTCGGACGGGCGCTGCAGGGCCGCTGCGACAGGCCGTCAGACGCTGCGGAACAAGGAGATCGCGATGAAGGACGAGAGTGGCGCAGACGCCGTTGTCATTGGCGGCGGCATCGTCGGATGCATGGCCGCACGTTATCTGGTTGAGGCCGGGCGAAGGGTCACCATCCTGGAACGCAGCGCGATTGCCGCGGGAAGCAGCGCGGGCAACGCCGGCATCCTCGCATTCCCCGAGATCGTGCCGATCCCCTCGCCGGGGATCACATGGAAAGCGCCGGGGTGGCTCCTCGATCCGCTGGGGCCGCTCACCATCCGCCCGGGCTATGCGGCACGGCTCGCGCCCTGGTTCTGGCATTTCTGGCGGGCGAGTTCCAAGAGAAACTTCGAACGCGGGCTCACGGTTCAGGCAGCGTTGATGCGACTGGCCGCCGCCGAGTTTGATGCAGTTCGCAAGGACGAGCGCCTGGCCGCGTTTGTCGTCAATACCGGCACGCTCGACCTCTACGACAGCGAAAAGAGCTTTCTGGCCGCAGCGCCCGACTGGGAAAGAAAGCGCGCGGCGGGTTTCAATTTCCATCGCGTCGGCCGGCGGGAGATCGAGACGCTTCAACCCGGTCTCGCATCCCGGTTCGAGCATGCGATCTACAGCGATGACGGGCTGCAGGTTGCCGATCCGGCCGGCTTTACCCGCGCGCTCGCCGAAAGCCTGCTCGAAGACGGCGCCACGATTGCGATCGGAGAAGCTGTCGCCATAGAGCCGACCGGGGCGGGCGCATGCATCCGTCTTGCCGATGGCGGGACAATGGATGCCCGCACCGTCGTCGTCGCCTGCGGCGCGTGGTCGAAACGACTGGCGAAAAGCCTTGGCGAGGCGGTGCCGCTCGATACCGAGCGCGGCTACAACACCACCTTGCCGGCGACGGCCTTCCCGTTGCGCCGCCAGCTCTATTTCAACGACCATTCCTTCGTCGTCACGCCGCTCTCGTCCGGCATCCGCGTCGGCGGCGCCGTGGAGTTCGGCGGTCTCGACCTGCCCGCCAATTTCAAACGCGCCGACATGCTGCTGAGGCTTGCAAAGCGGTTTATGCCCGGGCTTGAGACCGAGGGCGGCGAGCGGTGGATGGGGTTTCGCCCCTCCATGCCCGACTGCCTGCCGGTGATCGACCGTTCGAAGGCCGCGCCGAACGTGCTTTATGCCTTCGGTCACGGCCACCTGGGCTTGACCCAATCAGCGGCGACGGGCCGCCTGATTGCGGAACTGGCCGCGCAGCAGAAACCGTCCGTGAACCTCGAACACCTGCGCTTCGATCGGTTTTCCGGCCGCTAGCGCGGTTCCTCTGGGGGCGGTCAATCCCCGATCGGGCGATGCAGTTTGGGGGCCGAAAAGTTCATTCGACCTTCCTGTCGACAAACTGACGACAAATGTGGTAGGCGGTTTTGACGAATGCAAGCGCCCGGTCCGCGATCGGGCAAGATGGAGAGACCGCTGCCATGACCGCCGAAAACCGTCCCGCACCAATCAGCGAAGACGAACGCAAGGGCCGGATTACGCGACTGCGCGTGGCGATGCAGGCCGCCGGCGCCAATGCCCTGCTGCTGGGCTCGACCACCAGCCTTGCCTATTTCACCGGGCTTGTCTGGCATCCGAGCGAACGTCTGGTCGGCGCGCTGATCACCGCCGATCGCCTGATCTATATCGCTCCGGCTTTCGAGGTTTCGAAGATCGAGACGCTTGAGCGGATCGACGGCGATATCGCCGCGTGGGAAGAGCACGAAGACCCGGCGGCGCTCGTTGCAAAGCTCGCAGGTCAGGGCCGGACGCTGGCGCTGGACGATGCGCTACCGTTTTTTGCCTATTCGGCGCTCGCCCGGCAGTTCGCGCCCGAACGGCTGACAGACGGCGGGCCGATGATTTCCGCATTGCGCGCGGTGAAATCGCCGGCCGAGATCGCGCTGATGCAATATGCGATGGATGCGACGCTCGCAGTGCACAAGCGCGTCCACGCACTGATCGAGCCGGGCATCCGCGCCTCCGAGGTCGTGCGCTTCATTGACGAGACCCACCGCGCGCTGTGCGGTTCTGGCAGCACCTTTGCGATCTGCTCCTTTGGCGCGGCAACCGCGCTGCCGCATGGCGTCGATGAAGACCAGACCTATGCCGAGGGCGATATCATCCTGGTTGACACCGGCACCATTGTCGGCGGCTACCAGTCGGACATGACGCGCACCTATGTGAAGGCCGAGCCGTCGGCCGAGTTCGCCCGGATATGGGGCATCGAACGCGAGGCGCAGCAGGCCGTTTTCGATGCCGCGAGGCCGGGCGTCCCGGCGGAAGTTCTCGACGAGGCGGCGCGGCGCGTGATCGCCGCCCATGGTCTCGGCCCCGACTATCAGTTGCCCGGCCTGCCGCACCGGGCAGGGCACGGGCTCGGCATGGATATCCACGAAGCGCCGTTCATCGTGCGCGGCAACGCCGCGCCGCTTGAACCGGGTATGTGCTTTTCCAACGAACCGATGATCGTCGTGCCGAAGGCCTTCGGCGTGCGGCTCGAGGACATTATCCACATGGGCGAGAGCGGCCCGGTCTGGTTCACGAAGCCAGGCAAAAGCCCGACAGAGCCCTTTGCCTGAGGCCTGTGCGCATTCCCCCGCATACGCGCAGACGCGAATTAACAACAACAGGCAAACCATTTTGAGGATGCGCCAATGAAGATCACCGGTGAATTGCTGATCGGCAACCAGACCCGCATGGGCGAAAACGGCACGCTGACGGCTGTGGAAGCGGCCACCGGAAAGGCGCTTTCCGGCGCGTTCGGCGGCGCCAGCACCGCCGACCTCGACCAAGCGGCACGGCTCGCGTGGCAGGCCTTCACCATCTATCGTGAAACGGCGCTGGAGGAGCGGGCCGCATTTCTGGAAAAGGCGGCCGAGAACATCCTGGAGATCGGCGATCTTCTGATCGAGCGCGCCATGGCCGAAAGCGGCCTGCCTCGTGCGCGGCTTGAAGGCGAGCGCATGCGCACCGTCAACCAGTTGCGTCTCTTCGCCGGCGTGGTGCGTAAAGGCGCGTTCCAGGATCTGCGTTTCGACCCCGCCGATGCGGCGCGCACGCCGCCCAAGCCCGATCTCAGACTGCGCAAGCTCGGCCTCGGCCCGGTTGCCGTCTTCGGGGCATCGAATTTTCCGCTCGCCTTTTCGGTCGCCGGCGGCGACACCGCCTCGGCGCTCGCCGCCGGCTGCCCGGTCGTGGTCAAGGCGCATCCGGCCCATCCCGGCACCTCGGAACTGGTCGCCCGCGCCTTGCAGCAGGCGGTGATCGATTGCGGCATGCCGGAGGGCACGGTCTCGATGCTGCACGATACCGGCTATGAGGTCGGAGCCGCGCTGGTCGCCCATCCGCTGATCCGCGCCGTCGGCTTCACCGGCTCGCGCCGGGGCGGACTGGCGCTGGTCGACATCGCCGCAAAACGTAAAATACCGATCCCGGTTTATGCAGAGATGAGCGCCATCAACCCGGTGCTGTTGTTTCCCGAAGCGCTGAAGGCGCGCGGCGGCAAGATCGGTGCGGGTTTTGCCGCATCGCTGACGCTCGGCGCCGGCCAGTTCTGCACCAATCCCGGGCTGATCCTCGCCGTCGAAGGCGAGGGACTTGAGGCTTTCAAGGCAAGCGCCGTCGAGGCGCTGAAGGCAATACCGGCGCAGACGATGCTGACTTCCGGCATCTGCAAGGCCTACCGCGAAGGTGTGGCAAAACTGGTTGGCCACAGCGATGTGACGCAGTTGGCTGAAGGGCAGGAAGGCGATGATTATCGCGGGCAGGCAGCCCTTTTTGAAACGACCGCCGCGTCCTTCCTTGCCGACAAGAGCCTGCATGACGAAGTCTTCGGCGGGGCGGGTCTGATCGTCAGATGCCGCGATCTGGCGGAACTCGAAATCGTGGTCGACGGCATCGAAGGCCAGTTGACGGTGGCGCTGCACATCGCTGAAGCCGACTATCCGGCGGCGAAGACGCTGATGCCGAAGCTGGAAATGCTGGCCGGCCGCCTGCTCGTCAACGGGTTTGGCACCGGCGTCGAGGTCTCTCCGGCCATGGTCCATGGCGGGCCGTACCCGGCGACCTCGGACGCGCGCTCGACCTCGGTCGGCACGCTCGCGATCGACCGCTTCCTGCGTCCGGTTTCCTATCAGGATATGCCGGCGGACCTGCTTCCGGCAGCCCTGCGCAACCGAGACTGATCGGGAAAACCAGGCCATGCTTCCGCGCGTCGAAGGGCCAAGGTTGGTCTTTTCATAGCAAAACGGCTCGTCCAGAATATGGACGAGCCGTTTCGGTAGCGGGTAGGGCGCGCGAACCGGTTCGGTCAGGCGTCGTAGCCGTAGATTTCCTTGGCGCGTTCGGGCGTGAGATACTCATTCTTCAGGTCGCGCTCGATATCGGCGCGGCTGCGCTGGCTGGGATCACCGTACCCGCCGCCATTGCCGGTGACGACGCGGATGATGTCACCCTCGTTGACTGTCAGATTGGTGGTGAAGGCGTGGCGGTCGCGGCTGCCGTCGCGGCGCATCACCTCGACATAGTTGACCGAACCGTCCAGTCCGCCCGATGCGCCCCATGGCGGCATGCGCGAGCGGGTGTAGCCGACCGAGAGGAAGTTGTTGTCGGCGCGGACCCGGTAATGCACCTCGATGCCCTTGCCGCCGCGCCACTGGCCTTCACCGCCGGGTTCGGAATTCAGCGCCACCTGCTCGATCCCGAGCCCATAGCGGGCCTCGGCGACTTCGGCCGGGCAATTGAAGGTCTCGCCGTGGAAGCCGGAGAACTGGCCGGAGACGCCGTCGGAGCCTTCCCACGCGCCCCAGCCGCCGACCTGCGGCTCGACGATGGTGTAGTGGCGGCCGGTATCGGGATGCGGACCGCCGATATTGGTGCCG
>NZ_CFHTCS010000310.1:0-5224 GCF_984369615.1 Martelella sp.
CGCGTGCCGCCAAGCTCGAGTTTCGCGCCCTTCGCGACGGCATCCTCGACGAAGCCCGCGACCTTGTCGCGGGTCGATGCGTTGACCAGCGGCCCGACATCGATGCCATCCTCCAGGCCGTTGCCGAGTTTCAGCGCGGCCATGGCGGCGGTGAATTTTTCCGTGAACTCCGCGCTGACCTTTTCATGAATGTAAAACCGGTTCGCCGCCGTGCAGGCCTCGCCGAGATTGCGCATCTTCGCCAGCATGGCGCCCGCGACCGCCTTGTCGAGATCGGCATCCTCGAACACGATCAGCGGCGCGTTTCCGCCGAGCTCCATCGCCGGCTTGACCACCTGATCGGCGGCCGATTTGAGCAAGCTGCGCCCGACGCCGGTGGAGCCGGTAAAGGAGACGACGCGCACGCGCGGATCATGCAGCATATGATCGACAATCCGGCCGGAATGTTTCGACGGCAGGACGTTGACGAGCCCCTTCGGCACGCCCGCTTCCTCCAGAAGCGGCATCAGCGCCAGCATGGTCAGCGGCGTTTCCGTCGCCGGCTTGATGATCACCGCGCAACCGGCGGCCAGCGCCGGCGCGATCTTGCGCGTGCCCATGGCCGCCGGATAGTTCCACGGCGTCACCAGAACCGAGATACCGGCCGGCTTGTGCTGCACGACGATGCGCGCGCCGGATGCCGGCGCATGGGTGATCAGCCCGTCGGCGCGGACCGCCTCTTCGGCGAACCAGCGGAAGAACTCGGCCGCATAGGTCGCCTCGCCCATGGCATCTGCCCGCGCCTTGCCGTTTTCCAGCGTGATGAGGCGGGCGAAATCGTCCAGTCGCGCGGTCATCAACTCCCACGCCTTGCGCAGGATTTCGGATCGCTCGCGCGGCGTTTTTGCCTGCCATTCGGCCATCGCCCTTTCGGCGGCATCAAGGGCCATATCGGCATCAGCGGTGTCGGCGGAGGCGACGGAGGCAAGGACCTCCTCGGTGGCCGGGTTGATGACGTCGAAGCGCTCGCCGCTTGCGGCCTCGCGCCAGTTTCCGTCGATATAGAGATTGGTAAGATCCATCACATGGCTCCAATAATCAAAGAAGGTGCCGCAGCGGCTCCTCGAGACGACCGGCAAATCCGGTCACGAAGGCAAGGGCCGCCGCCTCGTCCAGCTGGCTGTCGTGGTAGTCGAACCCGATGATGAAATCGTCGCGGTCACGACCGATGGTCAGAACCGGCGCTGTTTCGGCCCGGGCCGTCGCGCGGATCACCGCAGAGCCCGTCAGGTTACGCAGAATGATATCCGCGTCACCGTCTTCGGCTTCCTCAAGTGTCGCTCCAAGGCGCTTGCGGTCCGCATTGGCAAAGCGCGCGACGCCGGCGCCTGGAGTCTCGATGCCGGCAATGATCCTGTCCCTCGCGTCGGCGCTGCGCAGGGCGGCAGAGGCGAAGCCGAGCCAGATCCGGGACGACGACGGCGCATCATTTGTCTCTTTTCGCAGCCAGTCCAGCAGGGCCGTAAAGCCGGAAGCCGGAACCCGAGCCTCGATATGCAGCGGCACACGTGCCGGGGCAGCCGCCGACGGGGCGCTTGCCCGCGCGCCCAGTCCGCGCAAGATTTCAAGGTCGGACACATGATAGGGCTGGGCCACGCCCTCCTCGGCAAGCCGCGCCAGATCAAGGCCCTGCTCCTGCGCAAGCCGCCGCGCTTTCGGCGAGGCGAGGATGCGACCTTCGACCGGAGCGACTGGCTTTTGCGCGGATTTTTTCACTGGCTCGGAAACCGGCGCTTCTTCGGAAGCCGCTTCCGGCCCTGAAGCCGCGACCTTCGTGCCGCCGGAGCGACGCACCGGCCTTTCCGGCTTTTCCGCCGAAATCACGGCGATCACCGAGCCGACGGGTACGGCCTCATCGGCATCGGCCAGAATGGCGGCGACATAGCCGTCATGGCCGGCCTCGACCTCCATCACCGATTTGTCGGTCTCGACCTCCAACAGGATATCGCTTGCGGAGACCTTGTCGCCCGGTTCCCTGCACCAGTTGACGATCAGCCCGGTATCCTGCGCCATGCCGAGCGCGGGCATGATGATTTCCGCGCCCTCCGGCAGAGTTTCCTCTCCGGCCTTTCCGGCGTCCTCCTTTGCGTTCGCTTCAGGCGCTTCGCCGGACATGGCCTCCTGAACGTCGTCGGCACTCTCAACGATCACGGCCACGACGGAACCGACCGGCACATCGTCACCGTCACCCGCCGAAACGGCGCTCAGAAAGCCATCGGCAGCCGCCTCGACCTCCATCACCGCCTTGTCGGTTTCGACCTCCATGATCGCCTCGCCGGAAGAAACGGGCTCGCCGCTCTTCTTCAGCCACCGGACGATCTTGCCGGTATCCTGCGCCATGCCGAGCGCGGGCATTATCACATCATGCGGCATGGAAAAGCTCCCCTCGGACCGAGAGCAGCGCCTTCTCCGCCACCCGCTCCGGCGTCGGCACGGTGATATCCTCAAGCGCCGGCGAGAACGGCACCGGCACATCCATCGCCCCCATGCGCAAGACCGGCGCATCGAGGTGATAGAAGGCCTTTTCCGCGATGCGACTGGCGATCTCGCCGGTGATGCCATAGCTCTGGTGCCCCTCGTCGATCACCATGGCGCGCGATGTCTTTTTGACCGATTTGAGGATGGTTTCCTCGTCCAGCGGCACGATGGTGCGCGGATCGATAACTTCCGCCGAAATGCCTTCCTTTGCCAGGAGGTCGGCCGCAGCCAGCGCCACCTGCACCATGGAGGACGTCGCGACAAGCGTGATATCCTGGCCTTCGCGCAGGATCGCGGCCTCGCCAAAGGGGATCAGATATTCCTCCTCGGGCACTTCCGCCTTGTCGTTATACATCAGCTTGTCTTCAAAGATGACGACCGGATTATTGTCGCGGATCGCTGTCTTCATCAGCCCCTTGGCCTCATAGGCCGACGAGGGAAGAGCCACCTTCAGGCCCGGAATATGGGCAACAAGCGCGTGCAGCGACTGGGAGTGCTGCGCGGCAGAACGCCGCGTCGCCCCCAGATTGGTGCGCACCACCAGCGGCACGTTGAGCTTGCCGCCGGACATGTAATGGATCTTGGCCGCCTGGTTGCAGAGCTGGTCCATGATCAGGAACAGGAAGTCGCCGAACATCAGATCGACGATGGGGCGCGCGCCGGTCATCGCCGCGCCGACGGCAAGGCCCATGAAGCCGGGCTCCGCGATCGGCGTGTCGATGACGCGCTCGGTCCCGAATTCCTCCACCAGGCCGGACAACACCTTGAACGGCGTTCCGGCCTCGGCGACATCCTCGCCAATGATGAAGGTCGTGGGGTCACGGCGCAGTTCTTCGGCCAACGCCTCGTTCACGGCCTGGGATAGCGTGATCTTTCGCATGGAATGTCCTCCTCAGTCCGCAAAAACGTGCATGTCGACTTCATGCGTGTCCGGATATTTTGCCTTCAGCGCATAGTCGACGGCGGCGGCCGCATCGTCGCGAATCTCGGCCTTCAGGGCCTCAAGCTCGTCGTTCGAGGCAATCCCTTCGCCGGTCAGCCATTTGGAAAACTTCTCGATCGGGTCGCGGTTTTCCTTCCATTCCTTCTCCTCGGCCTTGGATCGGTAATATTCGCGGTTGATGTCGCCGACATGGTGGCCGTGATAGCGATAGGTCTGAAGCTCGATGAAGAACGGCCCCTCGCCGCGCCGGCAACGCTGCACCAGGTCGCGCGTCAGTTCATTGACCGCCAGCACATCCTGCCCGTCGACCTCGAAAGCCTGGATGCCGAAGGCCCGCGCCCGGTCGGTGATCGAACCGGCGGCGATCTCGGCCGTCGCCGTATATTCGGAATAGCCGTTGTTCTCGCAGGCATAGATCACCGGCAGGTTCCAAAGCGCTGCCATGTTCATGACCTCGTAGAGGAGCCCCTGCGCGGTTGCCCCGTCGCCGAAAAAGCAGACCGTCACATCGTCGGATTTCTGCATTTTCGCGCGCAGCGCGGAGCCGGTGGCAATGCCCATCGAGCCGCCGACGATGGCGTTGGCGCCGAGATTGCCGTGGCTCTGGTCGGCGATATGCATCGACCCGCCCTTGCCCCGGCAATAGCCCTCCTCCTTGCCGAGGAGTTCGCAGAACATCGCCTGAAACTCCGCCCCCTTGGCCACGCAATGGCCGTGGCCGCGATGGGTGGAGGTGATCCGGTCGCTGTCGGTCAGCGCCTCGCAGATGCCGACCGCGACCGCCTCCTCGCCGGAATACATATGCGTCAGACCCGGCATCTTGGCCGAGAGGTAGAGCTGGTTGGCATTATCCTCGAAGGTGCGGATGCGAACCATCTGCCGGTACATGCGCAGATAGTCCTCGCGATTATGCTTGTTGTCTGAAGCGCTCATGACGTTTCCCGCCTCAATACCGGTTGGCAATCGGCAGTTCCTCTGCCGGAAACAGCGAGATGACCTCGCACCCCTTGTCGGTGACGACGACCTCCTCCTCGATGCGGGCAGCGGAAAAGCCATCGGCGGCAGGGCAATAGGTTTCCAGCGCGAACACCATGCCGGTCTGGATTTCCATCGGATTATCGAGCGAGACGGCCCGCGAGATGATCGGGCGTTCGTGCAGCGCAAGACCAAGGCCGTGGCCGAACTGCAGGCCGAAGGCGGAGAGTTCGTCCGGAAAACCGAATTCCTCTGCCTTGGGCCAGGCCTTGGCCACGACATCGGTGGTCACGCCCGGCTTGATCAGCGCGATCGAGGCATCGATCCATTCGCGCGCCTTCACATAGGCGTCGACCTGGGCGGGCGTCGAGCGGCCGATATTGAAGGTGCGGTAGTAGCAGGTGCGATAACCCTGATAGCTCTGCAGGATATCGAAGAAGGCCTGGTCGCCGGGCCGGAAAAGCCTGTCGGTGAAATTGTGCGGATGAGGATTGCAGCGCTCGCCGGAAATGGCGTTGATCGCCTCGACATCGTCGGAACCCATTTCATAGAGCATCTTGTTGGACAGAGCGACGATCTCGTTCTCGCGCACGCCCGGTTTCAGCTCCTCGTAAATCATGTGGTAGACGCCATCGACCATGCTGGCGGCCTGCGTCAGAAGCTGGATCTCGTCCCAGTTCTTGATCTCGCGGGCTGACAGCATGATCTGCTGGCCGTCGACGACATTGATGCCAGCCGCCTTCAGCGCCTCGAACATGGCAGTTTCGGCATAATCGACGCCGACCGGCA
>NZ_CFHTCS010000311.1:0-5185 GCF_984369615.1 Martelella sp.
GGGGCGGAACGGCGGTGGTGCCGACGATCTCCTCGACCGCGTGGTTCCAGATCACCTTGACGTTTTCGAGCGCGAAGAGGCGCTGCTGCAGGATCTTTTCGGCGCGGAACTCGTCGCGCCTGTGCACCACCGTCACGGTCCTGGCGATGTTGGCCAGATAGAGCGCCTCCTCGACGGCGGAATTGCCGCCGCCGACGACCACCACATCCTTGCCCCGGTAGAAGAAGCCGTCGCAGGTGGCGCAGGCGGAAACGCCGCCGCCGTTGAATGTCTGTTCGCTTTCGAGGCCGAGCCACTTGGCCTTGGCGCCGGTGGCAAGGATGACGGTATCGGCGGTGAAGACCTCGCCGCTGTCGGTCGTCGCGATGAAGGGGCGTTTGGAGAGGTCCAGCTTCGAGACCACGTCGTTGACGATTTCGGTGCCGACATTCTCCGCCTGGGCCAGCATCTGCTCCATCAGCCAGGGGCCCTGGATTGGGTCGGCGAAACCCGGGTAGTTCTCGACATCGGTGGTGATCGTCAACTGGCCGCCTTGCTCGAGGCCGGCGATCAGGATCGGTTTCATCATTGCGCGCGCGGCGTAGATCGCGGCTGTATAGCCGGCGGGGCCGGAACCGATGATCAGAACCTTGGTATGATGGTCGGGCATGTCACATCCTTTCAGCGCGATCGTAAAGCGGCGCGCCGGATCAATTCAGCGTCTCGGCTCATTTATGGCTGGACGGGCGTCAGTTTCAAGGCCATGGAAGTCCTACCAACAGACCATTTCGCCCGGTTGAAAGAATCATGCGGGATATTGTAATATTATTGCGTGCTCCGCGCAAAATGCGTCCCCGGATCCGCCTCAGGAGAATTCAATGCGTGCCGACCTCGATTCCGTCGATCTGAAGATCCTGCGCGAGCTGCAGCGCGACGGCCGGATGACCAATGTGGAGCTTGCCGAACGGGTGGGCATTTCGGCGCCGCCCTGTCTGAGAAGGGTGCGCAGGCTCGAGGAGGCAGGCATTATCGAGGGCTACAATGCTATGCTCAATGCCCCGCGGCTCGGCTACGATCTCGTCGCCTTCTGCATGGTGGGGCTGAAGCATCAGTCGGAGGCGGAGCTGAAGGCCTTTTCGAGGGCGACCGACGACTGGCCGATCGTGCGGCAGGCATGGATGACCTCGGGCGAGACCGACTTTCTGCTTCACTGTGTCGCGGAGAACCTGATGCAGTTTCAGGATTTCGTGATCGAGGTGCTGACCACCAGCATGCATGTCGACACGGTGCGCACCATGCTGACCATCCGCCAGGTGAAGAAGGAAGGCCTGGTGGCGCTTTGAACCTGTCTCAGCCCGCCGCCATCAGCCGCTCATAGGCGGAGAATTCCTTCTCCAGCATGGTTTCGACGGTGAAGTTTGCGAGCACGTGAGCACGGGCGGCGCGGCCCATTTCCTTCAGCCCTTCCGGATCGGAAAGCGCCGCATCGATGGCGTCGGCAAGGGCTTTCGGATTGGCCGGCGGCACCAGATAGCCGGTCTTGCCGTCGATCACCGTTTCGAGGCTTCCGCCGTGATTGGTGGCGATCACCGGCGTCCCCATGACCTCGGCCTCGATCGCCACCCGGCCGAAGGCTTCGGGGCGGACGGAGGCGGAGACCGCGATGTCGGCGGCCGCCATGACGGCTGGAATGTCCCGCCGGCTGCCGGCAATCGTCACGCGGTCGCCAAGGTCGAGTTCGGCGACAAGCGTTTCCAGTTCGCCGATCACGCCGGCGCTGCCCGAACCGACGATGGCGAGGCGGAAACGCTTGTTTTCGGCAAAGGCGAGCGACTCGATCAGGTAGCGGTGGCCCTTCCAGTCTGTGATGCGGCCGACAATCACGATCAGGGGCGTCCTGTCATCCGCGCCAAGTTCCGCCCGCGCAAGGGCGATGTCCTCACTGCTCAGCCTGCCGGGGTCGAAGACGGCGGCGTCCACCCCCCGCGGGGCGAGGATGATTCGCTCTGCGGGATAGCCGTAGACAGAGATGATGTGGTCGCGGATGAAGGCTGAATTGGCGACCACCAGAGGCCCCTTCAGCATGACGCCGGCATAGGCGCGCTTGAAACGGTTGCCGTGGCTGTAGACGCCGTGAAAGGTGGTCATGAAGCGGGGCCTGCGCCTTGCCCTTGCCGCGGCGAGCCAGCCGGCCCAGGCAGGCGCGCGGCTGCGGGCGTGAACAATATCGATTTCGTTCTCGTCGATCAGCCGCGCCAGCCGGCCAGCATTGGCATGGATCGCGAAGGGGGATTTCCGCCCCACCTTGAGATCGACATGATGCGTGCCGGTGGCCTCAAGCGGCGCCAGCAGTGCTCCGCCCGCGCTTGCCGTCCAGTTTTCGATGCCCTTTTCGGCAAGATATGCCGCCATTTCGACAGTGCCGCGTTCGACGCCGCCGTCGCCGAGGGCTGGAAGAAGCTGCAGGATGCGGGGCGGGCGGTCTATCATCGGGTGTCTTTCGGTCATGCGCGTCGGGAAAGAATGGTCCGGCGTCCTCTGGACGTCGAGCGGGTCGTCGGTGTAGCCTTGGCACGTGCGGAGACAGACGGTCGCCGCTCGGACTGCGGCGGGCATCGGCTCGTCCGCAAGGATACTTTCTTAACCGAACTGGGCTTTTTTTCATAACGGGATGTTTGTGCGGCCGATCGATTGCCGGCCTTTTCCACATGGTGAGCGAATCGGAGCGGTTGCCTTTGCTCCGGCTTTGTTCAAATACAGAAACCTGAACTGACGTAACCGATTTCGGCCGAAAGACCCGGACAGGCTTGCCTGATGAGCGGATCGCGCGTTGCCGACATTCATAGGATGATGCCCGTTGCAGACTGTCGTATGCATGAAATGGGGAACGCGATACCCCGCGCTTTACGTCAACCGTCTCTGGTCGATGATCAAGCGGCATACGAAACGGCCGACGCGGCTCGTCTGCTTCACCGATGATGCCGAGGGCATTGACGCCGACGTGACGACCTTCCCGCTGCCCGACATCCGCATCGCCGATGACATCGCCTACACGCCCTGGCGCAAGCTTTCCCTCTGGCAGGCGCCGCTTGCGGATCTTTCTGGCGACGTGCTGTTTCTCGATCTCGATATCGTCATCACGGGCGGGCTGGACGCGATGTTCGATTACGAACCCGGGACATTCTGCGCCTGCGAAAACTGGACCCAGATGGGGCAGGGCATTGGCAATACCTCCGTGTTTCGCTGGCATGTCGGCAGAAATACCCACATTTTCAATGATTTCGAAGAAAACGGCGAGTCTATCCGGAAAAAATACGGGATCGAGCAGGTCTACATTTCCGATGCCGTCGACAGGATGGTGTTCTGGCCGCGCGCGTGGTGCGTGAGCTTCAAGCACACGCTCCTGCCGACCTGGCCGCTGAATTTTCTGCGCACGCCGCCGCTCCCGGAAGGGACGAAGATCGTCGCCTTCACGGGCAAGCCGGATCCCGATGAAGCGGCGATCGGCAAATGGCCGCTCTCGGAACCGTGGAAGCGCATCTATAAATATGCCCGTCCCACGCCGTGGATCGACGAGCACTGGCGCTGATGCGCCTGGCCTGTTGCCGAACTGTTCCGGCAGGGGCCGTGCCGAAGCGCTGGCCGCGGCTCAGCGACCGCGACCGGAGAAAAACGAACCGCGACCGTTATAGAGCGGCTTTCCGGTACGGCGCTTTGTCCGGAAAAGGCGCTTGCGCGGAACCGAGGCCTCGCTGCCGGCGCTGCCGGCAAGAAAGCCGAGACCGAAGGCCACGAGCCCGACAAGCGCGAGCGCGGAACCGCTGGCGGCGGGATGTTCCCGGGCCGTACGGCCCAGCGCGTCCACCTCGCCGCGCACCATCGAGCCGGCCCGTTCCACCGGCGTCTTCTGCGAAAAGCGCAGCCGATCAAGCAGTTCGCTCGAGGACGTCTTCTGTTCAAACATGTTTTTCTCCGTGCCAACTGGTTCTTTCCGCCGCCGGAAGGCAACGGAACAATTTTCGGGCCGCGCGAGCCGGTTCCCGTCGAAGGCAACCGACAGCGCGCGCCGAATGTAGGACCAGATCAACGCGAAACTATGGCGACCGGTTCCGACCGGCTCAACCGTGGCAGGGAAGGCGCATAAGCGCCTGATCCGTTCTAGATGAACAGCATCGCCGTTACGAAAACGAATGCGGCTCCGATCAGGATCGTATGCAGGGACCGTGATAAACTCATTTTGTCTCCTCCATTTATGGTTACGAATATATTACGGTTTTCATGCTTGGCAAAGCGAATTCGTTGCTGCGCTGCGAAGGTCTGTCCCCGCCTGCGGGGCCGCCTGTTCCGGAAAACCCAGTCTGGCAGCGATTTCCGGCGGTTAAAATGCGCTACGTCAAGCCTTCAGATTTTCTTCATGCGGGTCTCTCCGGACCGTCCCTTCGAGCGCCGCGGTAGGGATTGCTTGAGCATTCTGTGCAATGCCTTCTATCCTTGAGGAGAAGATAACGGCCCGCGGGCCATGAAACAGAGGCCGAAGATGGAGCAGGTGGTACATGAGGCGGTCACGCACGGCGCATCCCATGGCGGCGGTTTCGCCGCCGTCGCGCTTGTCATCGCGGTTGCCGCACTTGCCGGCCTCGGCTTCTTGTGGCTGCGCCAGCCGCCGCTCGTCGGCTTCATTCTCGCCGGCATCCTGCTCGGTCCCACGGGCATGGGGCTGATCGCCAACAGCGACAGCGTTGCCTTCCTCGGCGAAATGGGTGTGGTCGTTCTCCTGTTCTTCATCGGCATGGAATTGTCGATCCGGGCCTTCGTCGTTTCTCTCCGGCAAGCGCTTCTGGTGGTCGCGGGCCAGCTTGCGAGCGCCGCCGTTCTGGCGCTTGTCATCGGTCTTCTGCTCGATGCGACGACGCGGGAAATCGTGATCCTGAGCTTCGTCATCGCCATGTCGTCGACCGTGGTGGCGATGAAGATGCTGGACGAGATGGATGCGTTGCGCGGCGATGCCGGGCGGATCGCGGTCGGCGTGCTGATCGCCCAGGACATCGCAGTCGTGCCGATGCTGATTTTCGTCTCAAGCTTCGGGGGCGAAGGGTTCGATATCACCGCGACCGCGATCCGCGTGCTGGTCGCCGTGGGGATCATGGCGGGGCTGCTCTGGTATTTCGGCCGTTTCGGCAAGCTCAAGGTGCCGTTCGCCGAAAAG
>NZ_CFHTCS010000312.1:0-5179 GCF_984369615.1 Martelella sp.
GATCGGCTCGGCCGCGGCCATGGCCCGGGCGGCAATATTCATCACGGTGTAGGTGCCTACAAGATTGACCCGAACCGTGCGTTCGAAGGTGTCGATCGTCAGCGATCCGTCGCGCGGCAGGATGCGCGTTGCCGTGCCGATCCCGGCGCAGGACACCACGATCCGCGGCGCGCCGAACGCGCCGGTGACGGTGGTGAAAACCGCCTCGATGGCCGTCGCATCGCAAACATCGGCGCCATAGCCGACACCGCCGATGGCTGCTGCCGTTTTCTCGGCGGCCTCAGTCGAGAGATCGACCGCAACGACCGTTGCGCCGCGTGCGGCAAGTCTTTTTGCCGTTGCCTCGCCCAAGCCGCTCGCGGCCCCCGTGACCAGCGCCACTTCACCTTCGATCTTCATGCATTCTCCTCAACTCCCGATCGCAAGTAGAGCCAGCTTTAAATTGTTTTGTCAATGAACAGTTTTGAAAATATCATATTTTTTGATGATCCGCATAAATGCATGATTAGTGCCATTCAATGCCGCTTTCGTGCATTTCCTGTCTCTCGTCGTCCCGCTAACGTCGAGGCAGCGAGGACGGAGGAGGTCTTTCATGAAAACCCAGGTTGCCATCATCGGAGGCGGGCCGTCCGGTCTGCTTCTGTCCCAGCTTCTGAACCGCCAGGGCATAGAAACAGTCGTTCTGGAGCGCGCCGGCCGCGATCACGTTCTCTCGCGCATCCGCGCCGGCATTCTCGAATGGGGCGCGGTCGAACTGTTGCGCGAGGCCGGCGTCGGCCAGCGCATGGACGCCGAGGGTATCGCCCATGACGGCTGTGTGCTCTCAGACAATGATCTTCAGGTGCGCATCGATTTTGCCGGGCTCACCGGTCACAAGGTCATGGTCTATGGCCAGACCGAGGTGACCGCCGATCTCTACGCTGCGCAGGACGCCACGGGGACCCCGATTTTCCATGGGGTGGAAGATGTCGTGATTGACGATCTCAATCAGGCGCAGTCGACGGTAAGCTTCACCCATGAGGGAGAACGCAAGGCGATCGCCTGTTCCTATGTCGCCGGCTGCGACGGCTTTCACGGCGTGTCCCGCCGCACCATTCCCGAAGAGAAGCGCCGGGAATTCGAGCGTGTCTATCCTTTCGGCTGGCTCGGCATCCTGTCGCGCACGCCGCCGGTGCATGAAGAACTGATCTACGCCAATTCCGATCGCGGCTTCGCGCTCGCCTCCATGCGCAGCAAGGCGCTGAGCCGCTACTACGTGCAGGTTCCGCTTTCCGACAAGGCCGAGGATTGGTCGGATGCGGCCTTCTGGGAGGAATTGAGACGCCGCCTGCCGAGCGATGTCTCCGCACGATTGGTGACAGGACCGTCGATAGAGAAGAGCATCGCACCGCTGCGCTCCTTCGTTTCGGAGCCGCTTCGCTGGGGCAATCTCTTCCTCGTCGGCGATGCGGCCCATATCGTGCCGCCGACCGGCGCCAAGGGTCTGAACCTCGCCGCCTCCGATGTCTGGTATCTCTTCCATGCGCTCGTCGAACGCTTCGGTTCCGGCTCTCCTGCGGGCATCGACGCCTATTCCGGCCGGGCGTTGCAACGCATCTGGAAGGCCATGCGCTTCAGCTGGCAGATGACCATGCTGCTGCATCGCTTCGACGGCGAGGACAGTTTTGCCGCCGAGATGCGCAAGGCGAGCCTTCTGCATCTCTCGCAGTCTGAAACGGCGCGACGGGAGCTTGCCGAAAACTATGTGGGCCTGCCTTACTGAGGCGTCCTTGGGCCGGCGTCGATTTCGCCGCCGGCGCCTTTTCTTCGTCGGCCCGGTTCCTATGCCCGGGAGCCGGGCCGATATTCACGTGCAATGCGTCAAAGCCGCTCGAGCGCGACGGCAATACCCTGGCCGCCGCCGATGCACATGGCGGACAGCGCCTTCTCTCCCGGCTTCAGTTCCAGCATCGCGGTGCCGGTGATGCGCGCGCCGGACATGCCGAGCGGGTGGCCGAGCGCGATCGCCCCGCCGTTCGGATTGACGCGCGGATCGTCATCGGCAATGCCGAGGTCGCGCAAAGTCGCGAGCGCCTGCGATGCAAAGGCCTCGTTGAGCTCGATCACGGAAAAATCTCCGGTCTTTAACCCGAGCCGGCGCATCAGCTTGCGCGCCGCGATTGCCGGACCGAAGCCCATGATGCGCGGTGCGACGCCGGCGGTTGCGCCCCCGAGGACGCGGGCGATCGGGTTGAGGCCGTGCCTGACGGCGGCTTCCTCGCTTGCAAGGATGAGCCCCGCCGCTCCGTCATTGACGCCCGAGGCATTGCCTGCCGTCACCGTTCCGCCGGCGCGGAAGGGCGTGGGAAGACGGGCAAGCACCTCGACGGTCGTTTCAGGGCGCGGCTGCTCGTCGCGCGCGACGATCTTCGGCTCGCCCTTGCGCTGGGGGATGGAGACCGGCGTGATCTCCTGCGCCAGTCGGCCGTTGTCCATCGCGCGGGCGGCCTTTTGTTGCGAGGCGCAGGCAAAGGCGTCCTGGTCCTCCCGGTTGATCGAGAAGTCCTCCGCCACGTTTTCGCCGGTCTCCGGCATGGAATCGACGCCGTAGCGCGCCTTCATCTCAGGGTTGACGAAGCGCCAGCCTATGGTCGTGTCGTAGATTTCCGCATTGCGGGAAAAGGCCGTCGCGGCCTTCGGCATCACGAAGGGCGCGCGGGACATGGACTCCACCCCGCCGGCGATGATCAGCTCCGCCTCTTCGGCGCGAATGGCGCGCGCTGCGGTGATGACGGCATCCATGCCCGAACCGCAGAGGCGGTTCATGGTCGTGCCGGGCACCTCCACCGGCAGGCCGGCAAGAAGGGTGGCCATGCGCGCCACATTGCGGTTGTCCTCGCCGGCCTGGTTGGCGCAGCCGAGAATCACCTCGTCGACGGAAGACCAGTCGGTCGCGGGGCTGCGCTCCATGAGCGCGCGGATCGGGATCGCGGCAAGGTCGTCGGCCCTGACGGCGGAAAGCGCGCCGCCGAAACGGCCGATCGGGGTGCGGATATAGTCGCAGATATAGACGTCTTTCATGGATCACACTTCCGGTACGTTGAGTTCCGCAACATCGCCTTCGACGTGAAGCGGCCCGCCGGTCAGCGCCTGCAGGTCGTCAAAGGACAGGGCGGCCAGTTTCTCGCGGAGAACAAAATGGCCGTTGGTGATATCGATGACGGCAAGCGAGGTATAGACCCGCGTGACGCAGGCGATCCCCGTCAGCGGCAGCGAACAGCGTTTCACCAGTTTCGGCGCGCCCTTCTTGGTCACATGGTCGGTGACGACAGCGACGCGCCTTGCGCCATGGACGAGGTCCATTGCCCCGCCGACGGCGGGAACGCCGCCCTTGCCGGTCGACCAGTTGGCGAGGTCGCCGTTTTCGGCCACTTCATAGGCGCCGAGAATGGCGACATCCAGATGGCCGCCGCGCACCATGGCGAAACTGTCGGCGTGGTGGAAGAAGGCCGTGCCCGGGCGCAGCGTGATCGCCTTCTTGCCGGCATTGATGAGGTCCCAGTCCTCCTCGCCCGGTTCCGGCGCGGGCCCGAAATCGAGCACGCCGTTTTCGGTGTGAAAGATTGCCTGCCGCCCCTCCGGCTGAAACTTCGCCACCATTTCGGGAAAGCCGATGCCGAGATTGACATAGGCGCCGTCCTCTATGTCCTGGGCGGCGCGCCAGGCGATCTGGGCATTGGAAAGCTTGATATCGTCGACGGAAATCATGGGTAGACGGCCTCCTGCCGGGTGAGGAGTTCTTCCTGCGCGGGCGCGGCGACCTCGACCACCGAGGAGACGAAGATGCCCGGCGTTATCACCTGTTCGGGGTCAATGCCGCCGGGCGCGACGATGCGGCTCGCCTGGACGATGGTGGTTGTCGCGGCCATCGCCATCAGCGGATTGAAGTTGCGCGCGGCCATGCGGTAGGTGAGGTTGCCGTGGGTATCGGCGGTCTCCGCCTTGATCAGGGCGAAATCGGCCTTCAGCCAGCGCTCCTGCACGTAGGGCCGTCCGTCGAATTCGGCGACCGGCTTGCCGTCGGCAAGTTCGGTGCCGTACCCGGTCGGCGTATAGAAGGCCGGAATGCCGGCGCCGCCGGCGCGGATGCGCTCGGCGAGCGTGCCCTGCGGCACCAGTTCCAGCTCGATCTTTCCGGCAAGATAGCGCTCGTTGAACACAGTGGCGTTGGACGAGCGCGGAAACGAGCAGATCATCCGGCGCACGCGGTTCTGCTCGATCAGCGCCGCAAGTCCGACATGGCCGTTGCCGGCATTGTTGTTGATGACCGTGAGGTCCTTGGCGCCCTGGTCGATCAGCGCGTGAATGAGCTCGATCGGCGCGCCTGATCCGCCGAAACCGCCGATCATGACGGTGGCGCCGTCGAAAATCGGCCGAACGGCGGCCTCAATCGTCGAAATTGTCTTGTCCATAATGTCGACCTCCTATCGACCTCCAGGATTTTAGGGAGGAGGGCGACGAAAGTCAGCCTGAAAGTTCATATGACGAATTTTGTTCGTCTGATGATCGGAGGCGTGCGTCAGCCGAACGGCCGCCTCGCACCGATCCCGTCTCGTTCTGGAGTATGACGCGCGCCTTGCCTGAAAGTGCCCGCTCGGCGGCGAGGTCCTCCGGCATTTCGCGGGTATGGCCCATGTTCAGCATTTCCGCGTGAATGACGCCGCACCAGCGGGCCGCGATTGGCAAGGAGGACGAGATAGCCTGCCACGCGGCATGCCCCACGCCTTCGCCCCTGCACAGCTGCGCGCAGGCGTCGGGAAGATGGAGACCTTCCTCGCGAGCTTCCTGCCGACGTTTCACTCTTCACAATGTAACAAGTAATAAATCAGAAAAATAAGTTTGCAATATTGAATTATCGGAATGTATATTGATTATATAGAGCAATATACAAGTATATATTAGTATAAATGTATATGGCTCGCAATCTTTGGCAATTCGTGACGGCCGCGGCGCGGCTGTTCCGGCGATCAAGGCGGGGGAATGGAATGTCTGCTAATTTTCGCAGTTCGACTGAGGGTCCTTTCAGCAACGGTCATGTTGCGCCTGGCGCGACAAAAGATGGCGGGCACAAGCCTCGCCCGCTTTCCCGTTTCCTGTCGGGCACGGCGTTCACGACGCTGCTTCTGGCGAGCGGGGCAGC
>NZ_CFHTCS010000313.1:0-5069 GCF_984369615.1 Martelella sp.
CTTGGCATTGTCCCAGGCGCCACCGCCGGACGTCATCGAGATGGCGACGAACAGGCCGTTGACGATCACGCCGAGAAGCGAGGCGCCGAGCGCCGCGAACGCCGAGGCTTTCGAGCCCGACATCAGCCAGACGCCGAAGAAGACCACGAGCGGGGCAAGGACCGGCAGCAGCGAGGGGATGATCATCTCGCGGATCGCGGCCTTGGTCAGCATGTCGACGGCGCGGCCGTAATCCGGCTTTTCCGTTCCGCTCATGATGCCGGGCTTTTCCCTGAACTGACGACGCACTTCGGCAACGACGGCACTCGCCGCGCGACCGACCGCCGTCATCGCGATGCCGCCGAAGAGATAGGGGATCAGTCCGCCGAAGATCAGGCCCGCCACCACATAAGGGTTCGACAGCGAGAACGAGATGTCGCCCATATTGGCGTAGAAGGGATAGGTGTCCCCGTTTGCCGCAAAATAGGCGAGGTCGTTCGAATAGGCGGCGAACAGCACCAGCGCCCCGAGACCAGCCGAACCGATGGCATAGCCCTTGGTGACGGCCTTGGTGGTGTTGCCGACAGCATCGAGCGCATCGGTGGATTTACGAACCTCCGGATCGAGGCCGGCCATTTCGGCGATCCCGCCCGCATTGTCGGTCACCGGCCCGAAGGCGTCGAGCGCCACGATCATGCCGGCAATGCCAAGCATGGCGGTGACCGCGATCCCCGTGCCGAACAGGCCGGCAAGCTGGTAGGTCGAGATGATGCCGCCGCAGATGACGATCGCGGGAAGCGCGGTAGCCTCAAGCGAGACGGCAAGCCCCTGGATGACGTTGGTTCCGTGGCCGGAGACCGAGGCCTGGGCGATCGAAACCACCGGGCGCTTGCCGGTTCCGGTATAATATTCGGTGATGACGACAATCAGCGCCGTGACGATCAGGCCGACAATGCCGCAGATGAACAGGGCCCAGCCGGTGATGTTGCGCCCGGCGACCTCGCCGATGGAGCCGAAGCCGACGGTGAGCCAGGTGGCGATGCCGAGGCCGACGATCGACAGCAGGCCGGTGACGATCAGGCCGCGATAGAGCGCGCCCATGATCGAGCCGTTGGCGCCGAGCTTGACGAAGAAGGTGCCGACAATCGACGTCAGGATGCAGACCCCGCAGATGGCGAGCGGCAGCAGCATGACGTCGCCGAGAATAGCCGTTCCACCGAAGAAAATGGCGCCGAGCACCATGGTCGCGACCACCGAGACCGCATAGGTCTCAAAGAGGTCCGCTGCCATGCCGGCGCAGTCGCCGACATTGTCTCCGACATTGTCCGCGATCGTCGCCGGGTTGCGCGGGTCGTCTTCGGGAATGCCCGCTTCAACCTTGCCGACGAGATCGCCGCCGACATCGGCGCCCTTGGTGAAGATGCCGCCGCCGAGGCGGGCGAAGACCGAAATCAGCGACGCGCCGAAGCCGAGTGCGACAAGCGCGTCGATAACTTCGCGCTCATCCGGCGCATGGCCGAGCCCCACGGTGAGGATGTAATAATAAACGGATACGCCGAGAAGGGCGAGACCGGCAACCAGCATGCCCGTGATCGCGCCGGATTTGAAGGCGATGTCGAGCCCGGCCGGCAGGCTGTAGGAGGCCGCCTGTGCGGTGCGCACATTGGCGCGCACCGAAACATGCATGCCGATGAAGCCCGCGGCTCCCGACAAGACCGCCCCGATGACGAAGCCGATGGCGGCGGTCAAGGACAGCAGCAGCCAGGCCAGAACGAAGACGACGACGCCAACGATCGCGATCGTCGTGTACTGGCGCGTCAGATAGGCCTGCGCCCCCTCCCGGATAAAGCCCGCGATTTCCTTCATGCGCGGGGTTCCCTGATCGGCGACCATGACCGAACGCGTCGCCCAAAGGGCGTACACGATCGACAACAGGCCGCAGACAATCACGGCAAGCAATATCATCATTTCTCGCTTTCCTTCCCTCACCGGCATGCACCGGAAAACGGCCCTGGCCGCCCGGCTCCGCCGAACTTGTTCACCGGCCACTCCCGACCGTCCGCGCGAACAAAAGTCGCGAGAGCGCCAGAAGCCGCACCGTTCAATCCGCAAAACGCCTCATTCCCCTCCACGCCCTGCGGGCAGCCACGAGAGTGCTGCGGAGCGGGCGAAGCGTCAAGTGCTTCGTTCCGACAATAGGAGAGCGGAATGCGGCAAAGCTTTGCGCTATCGCAAAGGCGGAAGCGAAAATGAAACGATTTAACCCGCCCTTCGGTTAGGAAATTCGCTTGAGGTCAGCCCTTTCGCCGAGTTCGGACGCGCCGTACGGCAAAATTCAGGTGGAACGCCGTTGCATAATTAATTTAATGATATTAAATTAATCTCATTAAATTAACTGCAGGAGAAGATGGCCATGGCGCGGCCCCGCAAGGAACAGCAGATCGAAATCGAGAAGGCGGCCGTCGCCGCGACCATCGATCTTTTGGCGAAATCGGCGGCCGAAGACATCTCGCTCGCCCGGATCGCGAAGGAAATCGGCTGCAGCGCGCCGGCGCTCTACACGCATTTTGCCAGCAAGAACGCGCTCCTGAAGGCCGTGCACGACGCGGGATTCGTGATGATGCTCGACCAGAAGCTCGCGACGGCAGCGCGCCACCGCAGCGACCCGATCGCCCGGTTATGGGAGGGTGGCCTGGCCTATCTGCAGTTCGCCTTTGAAAACCCGAACCTTTACCGTCTGATGTTCGATCCGCCGAAGGAAGTCGGTCTTTCCGGCAGTCCTTTTGAGAGCGATGTCGGCGCGCGCTGCCTCGGCGTTCTGGTCCAGGCCGTAAGGGCCTGCCAGGCGGCCGGTTATCTGCCGGAGGCCGAGGCCGGAAAGACAGCCTTCCTGCTTTGGTCGACCGTCCACGGCGCGGCAATGCTCACCCTTCTGGATCGCGCACCGGTTCTTGCCGACGAAGATTCCCGCGACGCCGCAATCTCGGCTGTCGATTCACTCATGCGTTTCCTGATTTCCACCGGCCCTCAAACACCCCCGGCCGCCAACGCCTAGGAGAAGAAAAGTGTTCACGCGTATCCTGAAATATTCCGCAGCTGGACTCGCCGTCCTCGTCGCCGCGCTGATCGCCTGGATCGGGATTTCACATGTCGTCACCGCGCGCGAGGTCGCCGGCCATGCGCAGAGCGTTCGGGCAATCGCCGCCAAAGCCCGTTTTCCCCAGCCATCCGATGCGCAGATGCAAGCCCTCCCCGCGCCGGTGAAACGCTATTTCGACTTTGCCATAAAGGATGTCGATCCGACCCTGACAGTCGTTTCCGTGGCCGAGGAAGGGATGTTTCGCAGGCCACTGACGGAGGGGTTTGGGCCGACACAGGCAGAGCAGACGATTTCGCTGTCGAGCCCGGCCCTGCTTTTCACGGCGACCACCCCTATCGCTCCGGGGATAGACGCGCGCGTCTACGACTTCTTTGCCGACGGCGAGATGGAAATGCGCGCGAAACTCGCCTCGACACTGACCGTCGTCGACGAAAAGGCCTCTCCGGAACTCAACCGGATCTCGCTGAGGCGCTGGCTCCTGGAAAGCCCGCTCTTTCCCGTGGCCTTGCTGCCCGGAGGGCCGGTGCGCTGGGAGCCCATCGATGAAAACAGCGCGCTCGCAACGGTTTCCGGCTTCGGACTTGAGGCAAGCATGATTGCCAAATTCCGCGAGGATGGCAGCCTCGCAAGCTTCGATGCCACCGAGGACGGCGATCTGACCACGCCCTATCACGGCTCAGGCGAACATTCGGAACGCGGCGACTACCGCCTTGTCGCTGGCATGATGATCCCCCACACATTCCTCATCGCCCGTGCCGGCGATGGGCGGCTCGAGCCATTCTGGAAAGGCCGCGTAACCGCAATCAGCTTCGAATGACCGAGGCGACATAGCCTGCGAAAGGGCCTGAGTGTCGGTAGCGCGCTCAGGCCTTTTTTTCAGCCCGCTCCCGCCGGGCGATCCTGTCGAGCACGGCGTTGACGAGCTTGCCCTCGTCGCCCTCGAAGAAGGCAGTGGCGATCTCGACATATTCGGTGACGATGACGGCGGTCGGGACATCCGGCTTTTTCACGATCTCGAAGACGCCGGCGCGCAGTATGGCGCGCAGCGTCGAATCAAGTCGCGACAGCGTCCAGCCTTCCGAAATCGCATCCGCGATCTTCGGATCGAGCGACTTCTGGTCCTTGACGACGCCGGTGACGATCGCGCGGAACCAGGCCGGATCGGCCTTCAGGTAAACGTCGCCGTCGATTTCCTTGCCCAGACGATAGACCTCGTACTCGGCGAGCACATCGGCAAGCGCCGTGCCGGCGAGATCCATCTGGTAAAGCGCCTGAACGGCGGCAAGGCGGGCGGCGCCCCGCTGGTTTGCAGTCTTCTCGGTCGTCATGGGTCTCCTCGCATTCCGAAGGGATGCGGTCAGTGCTTGCGGCAGCGGCCTCGCGCCGGGTCATCATTACGAGCGGCTAAACCATGCCTGCCGAAGACTTGCAAGTGTTTTGCCGGTTGAATGCGCCGGCGAGAGCAGAATTGCGCCCGCTCAGATCTCGCTGGTCTCGGTATCGCGCGCGAGCTTGGCCGAGAACTCGGCGATGATCTCCTCGAAATCTTCCGTGGTCGAGAAGTCGCGATAGACCGAGGCGAAGCGCACGAAGGCAACGTCATCGAGGTTCTTCAGCGCCTCGAGCACCAGAAGCCCGATTTCCTCGGACTGGATTTCGGGTTCGCCGGCACTTTCCAGCCGACGGACGATGCCGGACACGGCGCGTTCGATGCGCTCGCGCTCGACCGGCCGCTTCCTCAGCGCGATCTCGAAGGAACGCACCAGCTTGTCGCGGTCGAAGGGCACCTTGCGGCCGTTCTTCTTGATGACGACGAGTTCGCGCAGTTGCACGCGTTCGAAGGTTGTGAAGCGCCCGCCGCAATCGGGGCAGACGCGCCTGCGGCGGATGGACGTATTGTCCTCCGCCGGGCGCGAATCCTTGACCTGGGTATCAGGCGAATTGCAGAACGGGCAGCGCATCAGCCCATATAGCCATACATCGGGAAGCG
>NZ_CFHTCS010000314.1:0-5063 GCF_984369615.1 Martelella sp.
CGCCGAATGGCGGCGCGGCATGGAGCCCGCGATCCGTTCGGACGCGGCGCCGCTCAGGGTGGAGCGGCTCTGCCACGAGATTTCGGAAGCCCTGCCGGAAAATGCCATTCTTGTGGCCGATACCGGCTATTCGGGCATCTGGACCGCGACGATGGTTGACCTGCCGCATGCCGGTCAAAGCTATTTGAGGGCGGCCGGTTCGCTCGGCTGGGCCTTTCCCGCAGCCCTTGGCGCGCAATGCGGCGCTCCGGACAGGCCGGTCGTCTGCTTTTCGGGCGACGGCGCGTTCTACTATCACCTGAGCGAGCTCGAAACCCAGCGGCGCTGGAACATTCCGGTCGTCACCGTGATCAACAACAATTCCGGTTTCGGGCAGGGCACGCCGAAGGTTGCCTCGTTTTACGACGGACGTTCCGGCTCGCCCGAAGAGATCAACCGGTTCGGTCCGACGGATTTCTGTGCGCTCGCCAAGACTTTCGGGGTCGACGGTTATCGCGTGGAGCGGGCCGAGGATCTCGGGCCTGTTCTGAAAGCCGCGATCGCGGCCCGCAGGCCCGCGCTTGTGGACGTCGTGACCGACATCCATCCGCGCGCGCCTGAAGCCTGGTCGCCGAGTGCAGGCTGAGGTGGGGATGCCGCAGGTGGAGGTAGACAGGACCCCGCCGCGCTGCGCGGTGGCGCAATCGGTCCCGTTTTTGCGACGTTTGCATTTGGACTTTCTTCTGGTTATGTCTCACTTTCCGAGCCTCTCCGGGATGGAAACTGCCGTGGTCAGAAGAAGACAAGCACTGCCTGCCTCCAGCGGCACAAAAGACTACAGGATCAATTCCGGCCTTGCGCGCGGGCTGGCGGTTCTCAGGGCATTCGGCCCTGACAACAGGCCGATCGGCAACGCCGAGATCGCCGCGCGGGTCGGCCTGTCAAAGGCAACCGTCTCGCGCCTGACGTTTACGCTCACGGAACTTGGCTATCTCAATTATGATGAGGAAGTCGGGCGTTACTCTCTGGGACCGGCCGTTCTCACGCTCGGTTATGACGTCATGGCGCAGATGGAGATTCGCGATATTGCGCGGCCCTACATGCAGTCGCTTGCCGAATATGCCAATGCCAGCGTCTATCTTGGCACGGTCGACGGCAATGAGATCATCTATATCGAAGCCTGCCGCACGAAGGCTTCAATGGCGATCCGCCTAGGAGTCGGCTCCCGCATTCCCATGATCTGCACCGGCATGGGCAGGGCCTTTCTCGCGGCTCTGCCGGAAAAGGAACGGGAGGCGCAGATGCGTGCGGTCTCGGGAGATTACGGCGATAACTGGCCGGCGGTGGAAGCCAAGGCGCGGGCGCAGATCGCCTTTGCGCAGGAGAACGGCTTTGCGCTGAGTGATGGCGACTGGATCGTCGAGGCGAACTCGGCCGGCGCCGTTGTGCGGCGGGCGGATGGATATCCGGTCTACGGGATCAATGTCGGCGGCTTGCGCTCGATCGTCACCACTGAACGGTTGGTGCGCGATCTTGCGCCGCGGCTTCTGGACGTGGCCCGCGAAATAGAGCACGTCGCCCGCGGAATTCTCTGAAACGCTCTTTTGCCAGAGCGTCGGCCGCAAGGCTCGTTGCAAGCTTTTCGAAGAACAGCGCGAAATCACAATCCCGTTGGGGATGCGCTCGTCGCGCCCCTGTGCGGCGATAGCGCTATCCTCGGCGTTGACGCCAATGCCGGCAGGCTTCCGGCCGGCAGGTTGACGAATGTGCATCTGCCGAGCCTGATGCATGCGGCCGAGATGATCGATCCCTCCGATGCCGACGGCTGCCGAGCTCAAAAAAAGTGACAAAAAAACGGGAATCGCGGCGTTCCGGACCATTTAAACGGGCAAGTCCTGTCGACATTTCCGCACTTTTGAAATAGAATTTCAAAAGTGGCCGTTGTCCCAGGCCACGGGTGGCAGATCGGCGTGGTGGGAGAGCCTGGTCGATCGCTTCCCAGGAGGAGGAAAACGGGGCTGGGAGGAATTCATGAAGAAATTTGCAGCTTTCGCTTTCGGTCTCTCGATGGCGGTCACCACTCTTGCCGGCGCGGCGAGCGCCGAGCCGATCGTCATCAAGATCGGGCATGGCTCGGAGGGGGACCTGCACCTGCCGGGCGCCGGTCGCACGGCCTGTGTTGCGGCGATGAAGGACTATCTCAACGTTGCTTCCGATGGGCAGCTCGACCTTGAGGCCTATCCCGACAGTTCGCTCGGCGATGCGCGTTCGATGATCGAGTCGGCACAGACCGGCGTGATTCAGATGGCCGGTGTTTATACGTCGATCATGGTTCCCTTTATGCCGGAAATCGCAATCACCCAGATCCCCTATGTGTTTCCCGACAGTCTCACGGCCTGGCAGGTGATGGAAGGTCCGCTTGGGGATGCGCTCGCCGAGGGTTTCCTGGAGAAGACCGGTCTTCGGGTTCTGGCCTGGCCGGAAGGGGCGGGTTTCCGCAACATCTATTCCGAGAAACCGATTCACAGCGTCGCCGACATGAAGGGCATGAAGATGCGGGTCCCCGAAAACCCGGGACTTCTGGCCATGTTCCGCGCCTGGGACGCCAATACGGTGACGATCGGCTGGAGCGAGCTCTATACCGCGCTGCAGTCGGGCATGGCGGAAGGGCACGATACCGAGCTTTATTCGATGTATGCCTCGAAGCTCTATGAGGTGAACCCCTATGTCGCCATGACCCGGCACAGCTACAACCTTCATCCGATCCTGATCAACGAGGCGTTTTTCCAGTCGCTGTCGCCGGAAAACCAGACCCTGATGCTGAGAGCCGGCGATCTCTGCTCGCGCATGGGCAATGCCCAGTCCTATCTCAGCTCGCTGGTGATCCAGGAAGCGATGGAGGCCGAGGGCGCGGTGTTCTATTACCCGACCGCCGCCGAGCTTGCGGAATTCCGCGAACTCGCGCAGCAGCCTTACATCGATATGGTCCTGCGCAAGATGGGCGATGACGGGCAGGAATGGGTCGACCGCATCTTTGCCGCGACCAAGGAAGCTGAAAGCCAGCGCTGAGTTTGCCGGCTAGGGCAGGACTTGCGACGCCGCGACGACAACGATCAGGACCACCTGACCGATAGCGGCGTCGCCGTCCCTGCGCGCGGATTGCGGGAGCGGGCCTGAGTGCTGCTGCCGCAATCCGCGCGCGGCTCCGGCGGCAAGGGGATCTACTCAATGAAAAAGCTTCTCATCGGATATCAGATCGCCGTCGATGGTCTCGAAAAGGTCTGCATGGCCGTTGCGGTCGTGCTGACCGGATTGTTGTTCGTGATCACGGCCTACGAGATCATTGCCAACCAGCTTGTCGGAAACTCGCCGGTCTGGGTGGAAGAGGTCAGCAACCTGTTCTTCGCCTGGGCGGTTTTCATCGGCGCCGGCGTGATCGCGCGGCATGGCGGGCATATCGGCGTTGAAATCCTCTACGAGATGGTCGGACCTGTCCTGCAGACTGTCTTAAGGGTTGCATATGCCGTCCTGACGCTCGTCGTCGTCTTTGTCATGGTCTATTTCGGCTGGAAGATGGCGCTGTTCGTGGGTCAGTACCAGACCTCGCTCTATCTCGATATCTCGCTTTTCTACTTTTACCTCTCGGTTCCCGTCGGCGGCCTGCTGCTGGGGCTTTTCAGTGTCGCCGCCGCGCTTCCCGATCCGCGCGAGAAGGCAGATCTCACGCAAACCGCCGGAGTTTGACCCTTGATTGCTATCATTTTTGGCAGTTTCATCCCGATGCTTCTGCTCGGGGTCCCGATCGCGCTCTGTCTCGTGCTGATGACGATCTTCGTCTATGTCGATATCGGCGATCCGCGTCTGTTCCTGCAGATCCCGCAACGCATGTTCACCAGCACCGAGAACATGCTGTTGCTGGCGATTCCCTTCTTCATCATGGCAGGCGAGATCATGAACCGGGCCGGGATCACCGACCGGCTGATGACGCTGTCGTCATCGCTGGTGGGCTGGATTCGCGGCGGCCTGGCCCACACCAATATCGTCTCCAGCATGTTCTTTGCGGGAATTACGGGGTCTGCGGTCTCCGACACCGTCGCTGTCGGCAGCATCATGGTGCCGGCGATGAAGAAGAACGGCTATGGCGAGGACTACAGCGCCGCCGTGACGGCGGCCAGCTCCGTCATCGGCCCGATCATCCCTCCGAGCATTCCGATGCTGATCTATGCCTCGGTGATGAACGTGTCGATTGCCGGCCTGTTTCTCGGCGGCATGGTGCCCGGTATCCTGGTGGCGCTGGCGCTGATGGTGACGGCCTATATCGTCGCAGTGCGCAAGGGGTATGGCGAGCGCGCGCCGTTCGTCGGCGTGGTCCAGTTGATCCTCGCCTTCGTGCGGGGCGCTCCAGCCCTGCTCTTGCCGGTGATCATCATGGGCGGCATTCTCGGCGGCTTCTTCAGCCCGACACAGGCATCCGCCGTGGCGGTCATGTATGGTCTGGCGGTCGGCTTCCTGTTTTACCGCAAGCTCAAGCTGTCGGATCTGGTCCCGATCCTGTCCCATACCGCCAAGGCCACGGCGATGATCATGTTCCTGATGGCCTGCGCCAAGACCTTCAGCTGGCTGGTGACCTATTTCAATCTGGTCGAGCATGTGACGATCGCCTTCGTGTCGCTGACGGAGAACAAGCTGGTCTTCCTGCTGCTGGTCAATGTCATCTATCTGGTCATCGGCATGTTCCTGGACATGGGCTTCGCGATCATCGTCCTGGGACCGCTGCTGGCGCCGATCGCCTACACGTATGGAGTCGATCCGATCCATTTCGGCCTGATCACCTGCACCAATCTGACGATAGGATTGGCAACGCCGCCCTTCGGCCTTGTGCTGTTTGCCGCCTGCGGGGTGTCAAAGGTCAGCCTGTCACGCATAAGTCGGGCCATCCTGCCGTTCATCGCCGCCGAACTCGTGGTCCTGCTGCTGATCACCTACCTGCCGGCGCTGACCATGTATTTCCCGCGCCTGTTTGGATATGCCTAGAGCGCCGTGCGTCCATTCGGACGCACAAAGGACGCTCTAACCTATTTTAT
>NZ_CFHTCS010000315.1:0-5057 GCF_984369615.1 Martelella sp.
GATGAGCTATGCCCTGATCACGCCGGCCGCCGAAGAGCCGGTGACCCTTGCCGAGGCCAAGGCGTTTCTGCGCCTCGACGGCAGCGATGAGGATGCGCTTCTCGGCGACCTTATCGCCACGGCCCGCGACTATCTGGAGATGGTGAGCGGGCTTTCGCTTGTCACGCAAGGATGGCGGCTCTACCGCGATGACTGGCCGGCGAGCGGAATGGTGTCGCTTGCCCACGGGCCGGTGCAATCGGTCGGGGCGGTGACGGTCTATGACCGCGAGGGCATGGCCTCGGCAGTGCCGCAGGATCAGGCGCGGCTGGACGGCCGCGCGCGCCCGGCCCGCTTCTATATGCCGGGACTTGCCGGCCGCAGGGCGGGGTGCAACGGGATCGAGGTCGACTTCACCGCCGGCTTCGGAGCGGCGGCGGACGTGCCCGATGTCGCCAAACAGGCGATCCTGCGGCACGTCGCCCATATGTTTTCCTTTCGCGGCGTCATTGCCGCCGATCAGCAGCCCGCCGGCGCGCCGGAGGGCTATGACCGGCTGATCGCGCCGCTGAAGGCCTGGAGGCTGTGATGGTGACGCTTGATCCCGGCGCCTTCTCCCACCGCCTTGACCTGATGACGCCGGTGGCGACGCCGGACGGACAGGGCGGCGCGAGCATTACCTATTCGCTTCTCGCCCAGGCCTGGGCCAGGGTCGAGCCGCTTTCGGTCTCCTCCAGCGAAGAGGCCGGCGGCGAAACCTTTCGGGTGACGCACGAAATCTGGCTTCGGGCGCGCGGCGATCTCGTGCCGGGCATGCGGTTGGTGCGGGGCGGGCGCATCTTCAGGCTCGCGGGCTTTCGCGATCCCGACGAGACGGGCCGCTATACCGTCTGCCGCTGCGAGGAGGAGAGGCCATGAGCTCGGCTGAAAACGCGCTTTTGAGCGCGATCCACGCGACGCTTTCCAATGACGCCGCGCTGACGGCCCTGATCGGGCCGGATGCGATTTTCGATCGGCTGCTGAACCGGCCGCAACTGCCGGCAATCGTCTTCGGCGAATGCGAGACGCGCGACTATTCGACGGCGACCGAGCCAGGCAGCGAGCATTTCCTCACGCTCGAGATCTGGTCGGAAGCGCATGGGCGCAAGGCGGTGCAGGCGATCGAGGCGCGGGTCAGGGCGCTGCTGCACGATGCGCCGCTTTCCCTTTCCGGCTTCGCCCTCGTCAGCCTGCTGCATCGCGCGAGCCGGGTGCGGCGGCTGGCGCGGACCGGTTATTTCCTTGCCGAGATGCGCTTTCGCGCGGTGACGGAACCCTTTTGAACGACCCTTTTAGCGATTGACCACGGAGATCACGATGACAGCCCAGAAGGCAAAGGACCTGCTGCTGAAGCTGCATAACGGAGCCGCCTACGAGACGGTCGCCGGCCTCAGGTCGAAGGCGTTGCGCTTCAACGCCGAGACTGTGGATATCACCGATTCTGAAAGTGCGGGGCGCTGGCGCGAACTGCTTGGCGGTGCCGGTATTCAACGCGCCTCGCTGACGGCAAGCGGCATCTTCAAGGACGCGGCCTCCGATGAGACGGTGCGCGCGGCCTTTTTTGCCGGGGCGCTGGTGAGTAGCGAGATCGTCATCCCCGGCTTCGGCACGCTCTCCGGCCCCTTCCAGTTCACTTCGCTCGAATATTCGGGCCAGCACAATGGCGAATTGCAGTTCGACGTCGCGCTGGAATCGGCCGGAGCGATCAGCTTTGGAGCGCTCTCATGACGATCGGCGGAAAGGGCGCGCGCGCCAACCGTCATCGCGGCGAGGTGGAGGCGGTGATCGATGGCGAACGCCGCATTCTGTGCCTGACGCTCGGCGCGCTGGCGGAGCTTGAAACGGCGTTTTCGGCGGACGGCCTCGGCGACCTCGGCGGGCGTCTCGGCTCCGGACGGCTGCGAGCAGGCGACCTGATAGCGATTATCGGCGCCGGTCTTCGCGGCGGCGGTAATGCCATCAACGATGACGAGGTGGCGGCAATGAGCATGGAGGGCGGCGTGGCCGCCTATGCGAAACTGGTCGGCGAATTGCTGACCGTGACCTTTTCGGGAGGGGAGGCGGAGCGCGCGCCAGCGGGCGCGGCTAGGCCGGACCCTTCCTAGCCGCAGCGGCAGGCCCCGAACCTCCCGGCGCCGAGCCTTTCCCCTGGCGCTCGGCGCTGCATACGGGGCTTTGCCTGCTGCGGCTGAAACCCGAGGACTTCTGGTCTTTGACGCCGGTCGAGTTCGCGGCGATGACCGGCGCCTTCGCGCCGGCAGGACCTTATCCGACACGCGCGGGGCTGGAAGAGATGATGATGCGCTATCCCGACGATGCGAGGAAAACGTGATGGAAGCTGATACAGCCGACAATTTCGCCGATGCGGCGAACGGAGCGAGTGCGCTCTATGACGTGCTTGTCGACCTGGAAGCGCAATCCGACCGGTTTTCGACAGCGATCACCGGCGCGCTCAAGGATGCGACGCTTTCCGGCAAGGGGCTGCAGAGCGTTCTCGGCGACCTCGGTCGGCGACTTTCGGAACTCGCGCTGAGTTCGGCGCTGAAGCCGCTTGAGAACGCGATCTCCGGCCAGATCGGCAATCTCGCCGATGGCCTGATCCAGGTCGTCGCCCATGCCAATGGCGGCGTGCCGGGCCGGATCACGCCCTTTGCCGATGGCGGCGTCGTTTCGCGCCCGACCTATTTTCCGATGAGCGGCGGGCTCGGGCTGATGGGCGAGGCCGGCAGCGAGGCGATCCTGCCGCTGAAACGCGGGCCGGACGGCGCGCTCGGCGTATCGGCATCCGGGGGCGGCGGCGGGCCGCAGATCGTCTTCAATGTCACGGCCCAGGACGCCGCGAGCTTCCAGAAAAGCCAGGGGCAGATTTCCGCGATGCTGGCAAGGGCGGTGCGCACCGGCCAGCGCAATCTCTAGAACGGTTACGCCTTTCTGGGAAAAGCGGCACCGCTCTATCTATTTGTTTTGACGCATTTTCGCGAACGCCAGATGTTTCCGTCTGACTGCGAAATGCTCCGAGGGAGGCATCATGAGCGCGAGCTTTCACGAGGTGCGTTTCCCGCTCAGGCTGTCGCTTTCCGTCAGCGGCGGGCCGGTGCGGCGCACGGATATCGTCAGCCTGTCCAACGGGCGGGAGAACCGCAACCAGCGCTGGAAAAATTCCAGGCGCTCCTACGACGCGGGCTCGGCCCTGCGCTCGGTGGCGGACCTTTACGAGCTGACGGCGTTCTTCGAGGCGCGCGGCGGCGAGCTTTACGGCTTCCGCTTCCGCGATCCGGTGGATTTCAAGTCGTGCGGCCCTCTGGCGGAGCCAGGGCCGACGGATCAGCGGATCGCAAGCGGCGACGGATCCACGGCGACGTTTCAACTGGTCAAGACTTATGGTGATCCTGCGGCTTCGTTCGTCAGGACGATCGAAAAGCCTGTGGCGGGGTCTGTCCGGGTGTCCGTCGACGGCGTCGAGATCCCCGGCTCCGACTTCTCTGTCGATACGACAACCGGCATCGTGACCTTTGCGGCAGCCGCAATACCGGCTGCGGGAACGGAGATATTCGCCGGCTTCTCCTTCGACGTTCCGGTCCGCTTTGCGATCGACCGGATCGACATCAACATGAAGGCCTTCAATGCGGGGAGCGTGCCTTCGGTTCCGCTGACGGAGATCATGCCATGAGAACACTGGACGCGGCGCTCGCAGCCCATCTTGGGCAGGATGCGACAACGGTCTGCCACTGCTGGCGGCTGTCGCTTCGGAACGGAAGCGTGCTTGGTTTTACCGAGCATGACCGGGATCTTGTGTTTGCGGGAACACAGTTTCAGGCGGCAAGCGGTTTTTTCTCCTCGGGCTTCGAGGCAGAAGAGGGGCTCGCCGCGAGCACCAACGAGGTCGTTGGCGGCTTTTCCAGTGACGCGATTTCCCAGGAGGCGCTGGCCCGGGGCGATTATGACGGCGCGCGGGTCGAGGTCTTTCTCGCCAACTGGCAGACGCCCGAACAGCATCAGCGCCTTCAGGTTCTGGAGATTGGCGAGGTGTCGCGCGAAGGCGGCGGTTTCAAGGCCGAACTGCGTTCGCGCGCGCATCGCCTGGCGCAACCGCAGGGGCGCAGTTTTACGCGGCGCTGTGACGCGGTTTTCGGTGATGCCGCCTGCGGATTCGATCCCGACAGCGCCGGCTTTTTCGCCACGGGGACGGTTCTGGCCGTCGAAAGCGAAACCCGGCTGGTGATCGCCGGGACGGGTGCTTTCGCCGAGGGATTTTTCGCCCACGGCACGGCGCGTCTCGAAAGCGGCGACCTTGCCGGCCTCAGCTTCGACATCGACGGGAATGCGCCCGTTGCCGGGGGCATGCGCGTCGATCTCTGGCTGCCGCTCGAGCATCTGCCCGAGACGGGCGATCAGGTCCGTCTGACGGCAGGGTGCGACAAGGCCTTCTCCACCTGCCGGACAAAATTCGGCAATCACCTGAATTTCCGTGGCTTTCCCCATGTGCCCGGCGCCGACTTTGCCTATTCCTATGTAAATGGCGAGAGCGCCCATGACGGGAGCCCGCTGTTCAAATGACGGTGACGGGAGACCGGGCCGTCGCCGAGGCCGAGAAATGGATCGGCACGCCCTATCGGCATCAGGCGGCAGAGATCGGCGTCGGCTGCGATTGCCTGGGGCTCATTCGCGGCGTCTGGCGCGCGCTTTATGGCGCGGCGCCGGGCATCGACGTTCCCTATGCGCCGGACTGGGCCGAGCGCAGCGGAACCGAGCGGCTGCTCGAGGCGGCGATGCGCTATTGCGGACCGGCTCTCGGTCCCGATGAAATGTTGCCGGGCGATATCCTGCTTTTTCGCTGGCGTCGGCAGTATGCGGCCAAGCATGCCGGGATCCTCAGCGGGCCGGATCATTTCATCCACGCTTACGAGCAGGCGGGCGTTATCCGCTCCCCGCTCGTCCCCTCATGGCGGCGCCGGATCGCCGGCGTCTTCCGCTTTCCCGCGCTTTAGAGCGCCGTGCGTCCATTCGGACGCACAAAGGACGCTCTAACCTATTTTATC
>NZ_CFHTCS010000316.1:0-5040 GCF_984369615.1 Martelella sp.
TGCGCTCGCCATTGCCGAACAGCGTGCCCTCGACGCGGTCGGCGCCGGCGAGCAGGCCCATCTCGGCGGACGCGATGCCCGTGCCGCGATCATTATGCGGATGGACCGAGATCAGCAGGTTTTCGCGGTTGTCGAGATTGCGGCACATCCATTCGATCTGGTCGGCATAGATATTCGGCATCGACATCTCGACGGTCGACGGCAGGTTGATGATCAGCTTGTTGTCCGGCGTCGGTTTGACCTCGGCGATCACCGCGTTGCAGACCTCCAGCGCCACTTCCAGTTCCGTGCCGGTAAAGCTTTCCGGCGAATATTCGAAGCGATAGCCGCCGCCGGCCTTTGCCGCCATGTCGGTGATCATCTTGGCCGCGTCGACCGCGATCTGCTTGATGCCGGCAACATCCTTGCCGAACACCACGCGTCGCTGCAACTCGCTCGTGGAATTATAAAAATGCACGATCGGCCGATGCGCGCCTTCCAGCGCCTCGAAGGTGCGGGTGATCAGTTCCGGGCGGCACTGAACCAGCACCTGCAAGGAGACATCCTCGCCGACATTGCCGTTTTCCACGCACCAGCGGGCAAAGTCGAAATCCGTCTGCGAGGCGGAGGGAAAGCCGATCTCGATTTCCTTGAAGCCCATGTCGAGCAGCAGCTGGAACATGCGCGCCTTGCGGTCGTGGCCCATGGGGTCAACCAGCGCCTGGTTACCGTCGCGCAGATCGACCGAGCACCAGATCGGCGCCTTCTCGATGCGCTTGCCCGGCCATGTGCGATCGGAAAGATCGACCTGCGGATAAGGCTGGTACTTGGCGGCAGCCGTCGGCATGCCCTTGGATTTGGTGGAGTGACTCGCGTCCATTTTGTCCTCTTGTCCGGCCCGCCGTCTGCCGCCTTTGAGGCGCAGTCAGGCTTTGGCCATTCTCGTTGTCATAAACTGTTCGGGAATGAAGGAGCGCTTGGTGCCAAGCGGCTTTCCGGCCGCCGGGCGCTCCTCAAAGGACCCGGCAACCGCTGTTAAGGCCGAGAAGAAGGAGCGAGTTTGGCGCGCGCATGACGGCGGCGGAGGCGCTTGCGCCACCCGAAAACCTGCCCTGCCGATATGCGTCCAAAGTGATCATGACGATTTCCATAGCGGCAACAGCCGCCGATTGCAATTCAAAAAACGCGTCAGCCCCCGGCATGCCTTTTCTGCGCCAGACGTTTGATGCCGGTGATGGCGAGCCCCGCCGCCAGCCCCCAGAAGGCGCCGGAAATGCCGAAGAAGCCGACGCCGGAAGCGGCAACCAGGAAGGTGATCGCAGCGGCCTCGCGCGCATCCGGCTCCTTGAAGGCGGCAAGGGCGGCGGCGGCAAAGGCGCCGATCAGGGCAAGGCCCGCCACCGCCTCGATCAGGATCGGCGGCGCCAGCGAGACGAGCGCGACGACCAGCCCGCTCATCAGCCCGAAGACCACATAGCCGATCCCGGCGATGATCGCGGCCCAGTAGCGTCGTTTCGGGTCGGGGTGGGCATCCGGCCCCGCGCACATGGCCGCCGTGATCGCGGCCAGATTGACGCCGTGCCCGCCAAAGGGGGCGGCAAAAAGCGAGAACAGGCCGGTCAGCGAGAACATCCTGCCGGCGGACGGCCGGTACGCGTTGATGGCAAGGATCGCGACGCCGGGGATGTTCTGCGAGGCCATGGTGACGATGAAAAGCGGAAGCGCCACGGAAATGGCGGCCTGCAGGCTGAACACCGGCGTCACCCAGACGGGCATCGGCGCCGCCTCGCGCCAGACATCCGCCCAGGCGCCGTCAGGGATATCGACGCCGAAGACCAGAACCAGCACGAAGGCGCCAAGGGCGGCCGGCACGGCGAGAAGCCGGTTGAAGGCGCCGGCGACGACGAAGGCGAGGATGATCGGCAGGCCCAGCAGCGGATCGAACTTGACCGCCTCGACCGGCGCGAAGCAGAGCGCAAGCAGCACGCCGGCCAGCATGGCATTGGCGAGCGGCGCGGGAATGGCGGAAATCGCCCGGCCGACCGGCTTCAGCAGGCCGGCAGCGATGATCAGGAGGTTGGCGACAATGAAGGCGCCGACCGCTTCGGCAAAACCACCGGGCAGCGTTCCCGCCGTGGCGAGAAGGGCCGCCCCCGGCGTCGACCAGGCAATCGAAACCGGCATACGCGTGACGGCCGAAATGACGATGCCGGCAACGCCCATGACGATCGACAGCGCCATCAGGCCGGAGGCCGATTGCGCCGGGCTCGCGCCGATGCCTTCAAGCCCCTGCAGCACGACGGAAAACGAACTGGCAAAGCCGACAAAGGCCACCAGCAGCCCCATGAACAGGCTCTGCGCCGAAAATTCCCTCAGCATGTCCCCTCCGACCTGCGGCATATGATTAAAGAACTGCAAGCACGAAAAAGCCGGGCGAAGCAAGCCCTTCGCCCGGCCTATCGGTTCTCAATCAAGTGCCGGAAATCAGATCTCGGCCTGCGAGGTCACGATCCGCGATACGAGACCGTACTCGATCGCCTCCTGGGCGGAGAGCCAGTAGTCGCGGTCAATGTCCTTGGCGATCTTGTCTGCCGGCTGGCCGGTGGCATCGGAGAAGATCTTGATCAGGCGCTCGTTCATCTTGATGATCTCGCGGGCCTGGATCTCGATGTCGGATGCCGGACCGCGCGTGCCGCCGGAGGGCTGGTGCAGCAGAAAGCGCGTATTGGGCAGGCAGATGCGCTGTTCCTTCGGCGCCGCCGCATAGATCAGCGCGCCGGCTGAGGCAACCCAACCGGATCCGATCATGATGACCCTCGGCTTGATGAACTTGACCATGTCGTGGATCGAATCGCCCGATTCCACATGACCACCCGGCGAGTTCACGAAAACGCGGATGTCTTCGTCGGAGACTGCGGCCATGGCCACCAGTTGCGAGCAGACGCGCTGGGCGAGTTCCTGCGTGATCGGGCCGTAGATGAAGATCGACCGCGACTTGAACAGATTGGCTTCTGCCTCCTTGCCCAGGGGCAGTTCGGTCTTCTTGTCGTCTTCTTCGTCGCTCATTCGGCATCTCCAAGGGTAAATGTTCTGTTCCCCGACTTAATGCGAATATCGCGCCAATACAATGTCCCCCGCTTTCCGGCTGCGCAGCAAAACGGTCGAGCGCCTTGAAAGGCCGCCGGGCAGCCCCCACGTCAGTTCGGTCAATACACAATCCGGCCCCTCGGTCCGGCAGTCATTCCTTGGTTTTTGCACGGCCCGGCAGAGGCCGGATGCTTGAAGACCGTCAATCATTTCAATCCGAAAAGGCAGAACCATGCGTTACAACCGACTTGGGAATTCAGGCCTGAAAGTATCCGAGCTCTGTCTCGGCACGATGACCTTCGGCGGCAAGGGCTTCTGGACGGCAATCGGCGCGCTCGATCAGGGCGCTTCCGAGGAACTGGTCAAGGTCGCGATCGATTCGGGCATCAATTTCATCGACACCGCCAATGTCTATTCGGAAGGCCTGTCGGAGGAGATCACCGGCCAGGCGCTCAGGAATCTCGGCATACCGCGCGACGAGGTGGTGATCGCCACCAAGGTGTTCGGCGGCATGGGCGAAGGGCCGAACAGCCGCGGCTCCTCGCGCTACCACATCATGGAACAGGTGAAGGGCAGCCTTTCCCGACTGCAGACCGACCATATCGACCTCTACCAGCTTCACGGCTTTGACAACACGACGCCCATCGAGGAAACGCTCGAGGCGCTCGACACGCTCGTGCGCCACGGCCATGTGCGCTATGTCGGCGTTTCCAACTGGGCGGCCTGGCAGATCGCCAAGGCGCTCGGCGTCTCGGAGCGCAAGGGCCTTGCCTCCTTCCAGTCGCTGCAGGCCTATTACACCATTGCCGGCCGCGATCTCGAACGCGAGATCGTGCCGATGCTGAAGTCCGAAGGCGTCGGGCTGATGGTCTGGTCGCCGCTTGCCGGCGGGTTCCTCTCCGGCAAATATGACCGCGACAACCAGACCGACGGGGAGGGTCGCCGCGTCAATTTCGACTTCCCGCCGGTCGACAAGGAGCGCGGCTTCGCGACGATCGACGTGATGCGCGAAATCGCCGAGACCAAAGGCGTTTCGGTGGCGCAGATCGCGCTCTCGTGGCTGCTCTACCAGCCCGCGGTCACCAGCGTGATCGTCGGCGCGAAACGGCCGGACCAGCTGAAGGACAATATCGAGGCGACCGACGTGGAGCTTACGGCCGCAGACATGGAACGTCTCGACGCGGTCTCGGCCCTGCCGCGCGAATATCCCGGCTGGATGCTGGAGCGCCAGTCCGGCGGCGAAACCGTTTCGCCGCCGCGCGTGCCGAAATAGGCGCCGGCAAAGGCCTGTCCGGGTGCGGGCATCGCCCGCATCCACTCCGCCGCCGATCAATCGATCCGGACGCGCACCCCATGCGGCTTGACGCCTTCCGGTTCCACATGAATGGCAAGCGTGGAACCCGGGATCGCCTTCTTGATCGCGCCTTCCAGCCGGTCGCAGATATCGTGTGCCTCGCCGACCGTCATGTCCTCGCTGACGACGAGATGAAAATCGATGAAGGCGGCGGCGCCGGCGCGGCGGGTCTTCAGGTCGTGCACGTCGGATGAACCGTTGGCATTGTCGAGGATCGCCTTGCGGATCGCGTCCTCTTCCTCGCCGCTGAGCGCAGCATCCATAAGCCCGCCGACCGATTCAGCGATCAGCTGCCAGCCGGCATAGAGAATGTGCGCGGCGACGGCGAGCGCGATCAGCGGGTCAAAGATCGGATACCCCGTCGCCAGCGCAATACCCAGACCAATCACGACGCCGACCGAGGTGACGACGTCGGTGCGGATATGCTTGCCGTCGGCCACCAGTGCCGGCGAGCGCATCGACCGACCGGCCGAAATCAGCACATAGGCCCACACGCCGTTGATCAGGCTTGCGAAAATGTTGACGCCGAGGCCCAGGCCGACATCGGTCGGCATGGACGGGTCAAAAAGTTCGCCAATGGCTTCATTGAAGATCAGGAGCGCGGCAACGACAATTGCCAC
>NZ_CFHTCS010000317.1:0-5035 GCF_984369615.1 Martelella sp.
GAAGATGCCAAAGCCCATTTCCTCGACCTCATCGAAAAGCGGGCCGAGGAACTGGCAGAGCGGCGTATCGCCGAGCGCGCCGGTGGCCAATGATCCCTATGCTCTTGTCAAAGCGCTTGCCCGCGACTGGGCCTTTCTGGGGCGGCCCGAACAAATGCCGCCTGCGGGCGACTGGCGGACATGGCTCCTGATGGGCGGGCGCGGTTCCGGCAAGACGCGGGCCGGCGCGGAATGGGTGCACGCACTGGCGCTTTCAGGCGGCGCAAAATGCGATCTGCGCATCGCCCTTGTGGCCGAGACGCTCGGGGATGCGCGCGAGGTGATGATCGACGGCGTGTCCGGCATCTGCCGGATCGCGCGGCGGATGGCGCCGGTGCTGGAGATCACCCGCCGGCGGCTGGTCTGGCCGAACGGCGCCGTGGCCTACCTGTTTTCCTCTGAAGATCCGGAGGCGCTGCGCGGGCCGCAATTCCACTTCGCCTGGTGCGATGAGCTGGCGAAATGGCGCTACGGCCAGGAATGCTGGGACATGCTGCAGTTCGGTCTGCGGCTGGGCGCGCGGCCGCGGCAGATGGTGACGACGACGCCGCGCGCCGTGCCGCTGTTGAAGAAGCTGATGGCGGAAAGCGACACGGCGCTGACGCGGATTTCGACGGCGGACAACCACGCCAATCTGGCCCCGGGCTTCATCAAGTCGCTCGCAAGCCGCTATGGCGGCACGCGGCTCGGCCGGCAGGAACTCGAAGGGGAAATGATCGAGGACCGCGAGGACGGTTTGTGGCGGCGGGGAGAACTTGAGACGGTCGTCTCCCGCAATGCCATGGCGACGGGACGGATTGTTGTCGCGGTCGATCCGCCCTCCGGTTCCGGTCGCCGCTCGGTTTGCGGCATCGTTGTCGCGGGCGGCATGGAAAACGGCGGCGCGCTGGTGCTGGCCGACTGCTCGGTGGAGGGCGGCACGCCGGCCGAGTGGGCCCGCGCCGTTGTCGAGGCCTATCGCCGCTTTGATGCCGACCGGGTGGTTGCGGAGATCAACCAGGGCGGCGACATGGTGACGGCGATGCTGAAAAGCGTCGATGAGCGGCTGCCGGTTGCAACGGTGAGGGCGCGGCGCGGAAAGTTTCTGCGCGCCGAGCCGGTTGCCGCGCTTTATGAGCAGGGCAGGGTGCGCCATGCGGGCCATTTCGCCCGGCTTGTCGACCAGATGTGCGATTTCGGTCCGGACGGGCTTTCGGGCGGGCGCTCGCCGGACCGGCTCGACGCGCTGGTGTGGGCGCTGACGGCGCTGCTTCTGGAAGGCGACGGGGTGCCGCGCGTGCGCGGGGTGTGAGGCGCCATTGGCGCTTGCGCCAGCTATGGCCCCATGCTAGCCGAATGCCGCAATCGACCTTTGAGGGCGCAACGAGGTTTTCGCATGATCAGACATATCGTTTTCTTTTCGGTGCCGGAGGGCGGCGATGCCGATCAGATCGAGGCCGGCCTTTCGATCCTGACGGAAAGCCCGCATGCTTTAGTTCTGGAGATCGGTCGCAACACGCGCAGCGATCTTTATGACGAGAAGGTCGATTTCGTCGTCTATGGCGAATTCGAGGACGAGACGGCGCTGGCCGCCTATCGCGAACACCCGCTCTACAAGAAGTCGACGGCGCTTGTCCGTCCGCTCCGCGAGATGCGCATTGCCGCCGATTACGACACGGCAAAGGCCGTGCGGCATGCGCGTCCGACGGACTGATGTCCGATCTGCATTCCGACTGACAGGCCTCGGTTTTCCGGGGCCTTTTTCGTTTCAAAGCAAGGATAAGGGGAGGCGGCATGAAAATGCCCTTTCATCTGCCGGGCAGGCGCCCGGCCGAGCCTGTCGGCGTGCCCGACAAAAAGGCGGCGACAATGCTCTCCGCCATCGCCTTCAGCGGCGAGGCGCGCTGGTCCGGCCGGTCCTATGCCGCCCTTGCCCGCGAAGGGTTCATGAGGAACCCCGTGGCCCACCGCGCTGTGCGTCTTATCGCGGAAGCCGCGAGCGCCATGCCCTGGCAATTGTTCGACAACGGCACGCTCGTTTCCGATCACCCGCTTCTGTCGCTTCTGAAGCGACCGAACCGGCGCATGTGCGGCGCGGACTTTCTGGAGGCGCTGTTCGGCGTGCTCCTGCTTTCGGGCAACGCCTATATCGAACCCATCATACTGGGTGAGGATTTGCGCGAGCTGCACCTGCTGCGGCCGGACCGCATCCGCGTGATCGAGGGGCGCGACGGCTGGCCGGAGGCCTATGAATATCGCGCCGGAAACCATGTGACCCGTTTCGCGGCGGAGGGCAAGGGGCTGACGCTGCTGCATATGCGGCTGTTCCACCCGCTCGACGACCACACGGGGTTTTCGCCGCTTGCCGCCGCGCAGATGGCGCTCGACCTGCACAACGCCGCTTCCGTCTGGAACAAGGCGCTGCTCGACAATTCGGCAAGGCCTTCGGGCGCGCTGGTCTATCAGCCGAAGGATGGCGGCAGCCTGACCGAGGAGCAGTATGAGCGGCTGAAGCAGGAACTGGAGGAAGGCTATGCGGGTCCGGTGCGCGCCGGCCGACCGCTGCTTCTGGAAGGCGGGCTCGACTGGAAGGCGATGGGGCTGACGCCGCGCGACATGGATTTCACCGAGGCGCGCAATGGTGCTGCCCGCGACATCGCGCTTTCCATCGGCGTGCCGCCGATGATGCTCGGGATTCCCGGCGACAATACCTATTCCAACTATCAGGAGGCCAACCGCGCCTTCTACCGGCTGACCGTGTTGCCGCTGATTGCCCGCACGGCCGCCTCGCTGACGGCCTGGCTAGAGCCGGTTTATGGCGCTGGACTGAGGCTCGAGCCGGACCTCGACCAGGTGCCCGCACTTGCCGCCGAGCGCGATGCGCTCTGGTCGCGGGTCGCAACGGCTGATTTCCTCACCGACGAGGAGAAGCGCGCGGCCGTGGGGTACTGAAACATGCAAGAGCTTTCAGGAGGCGCCGCTATGGGCGAAGGATCGATGCTGGCTGACGAACTGAAATATGCCGATCTGTCGCTGACAGACCTTGCCGGGGACGGCTCGTTTTCGGGCTATGCGAGCCTGTTCGGCGAAGTTGACCTGGGCAAGGACATGATCGAGCGCGGGGCGTTTTCGCGCTCGCTGCAGAAGCGCGGGGCCGAAGGCGTGCGCATGCTGTTCCAGCATGATCCGTCCGAGCCGATCGGGGCCTGGCGCAGGATCCGCGAGGATGGGCGCGGGCTCTACGTCGAGGGCGTGCTTTCCCCGGATGTGGCGCGGGCCCGCGAGGTGCACGCGCTGATGAAATCCGGCGGCCTCGACGGACTTTCGATCGGCTTTCAGACCGTGCGCGCCAAGACGGATGCGAAGACCGGCGTGCGCCGGGTGCTGGAAGCGGACCTCTGGGAAATATCGATCGTCACCTTTCCGATGCTGCCGTCGGCGCGCATTGCCAGCGTGAAGCAGGCGGGTGACGCATTTCCCACCATCAGGGAATTCGAGCGATGGCTGACGCGGGATGCCGGCCTGAGCCGAAAGGCGGCGCGCCGGCTTCTTGCCGGCGGCTACGAGGCGCTGGTCGGCGGGCGGGATGCGGCCGGCGGCGATGACGAGATGGACGACGAACGCCTGCTCGGCCTGCTGCGCCGGGCACGGCGGATGATGTCGTCCTGAAGTTTTTCAAAGAGAGGAATTCATCGTGACCGATGCGAAGATGAAAGCGGCGCCCGAGCTCAAGAGCGCGCCCGCGGGTATTGCCGAGGCCTTCGAGGCCTTCATGTCGAGCTTCGAGGCGTTCAAGGACGCCAATGACCGAAGGCTCGGCGAGATCGAGAGCAAGATGGGCGAGGATGTGCTGACCCGCGAAAAGGTCGACCGCATCAACCGCGCCATGGATGCCCAGGCCCGCCAGCTCGACGAGATGCAGCTGAAGCGGGCGCGACCGGCGCTTGGACGCGGAACGAGCCTTGCGGCTGCCGAGCACAAACAGGCCTTCGAGAACTATATCCGCCGCGGCGACGACCACGGCCTCAGGGCGCTGGAGGCGAAGGCGATCTCCACCGCGGAAAGCGACGGCGGCTATCTGGTGCCGGAGGAAACGGATACGGAAATCGGCCGCAGGCTTTCCGTCGTCTCGCCGATCCGCCGGCTGGCAACGGTGCGCCAGGTTTCCGGCGCGGTACTGAAGAAGCCTTTTATCGCGTCCGGTTTCACGGCCGGGTGGGTCGGCGAGATTGCCGACCGCGACCAGACGGCGACGCCCGATATCTCCGAGCTCTCCTTCCCGACGATGGAGCTGTACGCCATGCCGGCAGCGAGCGCATCGCTGCTTGACGATGCGGCGGTCGATGTCGAGAACTGGATTGCCTCGGAGATCGACATCGCCTTTGCCGAGCAGGAGGGCGCGGCCTTCGTGAACGGCAATACGGCGAACACGCCCAAGGGCTTCCTGAGTTACGCCACGGTGGCCGACAGCGCCTGGGAGTGGGAGAAGATCGGCTATATCGCGACCGGCGTCGATGGCGGCTTCAAGGCGGCCGACCCCTCCGACACGCTGATCGAGACAATCTATGCGCTGAAGGCGGCCCACCGCCAGAACGCCCAGTTCGTGATGAACCGGAAGACGCAAGGGACGATCCGCAAGTTCAAGGACGATGACGGCAATTATCTCTGGCAGCCGCCGGCGAGCCTCGGCCAGCCGGCCTCGCTGATGGGCTTTCCCGTGACCGAAGCGGAGGACATGCCCGATATCGGCGTTGATTCCATGTCGATAGCGTTCGGCGATTTCGCTGCCGGTTATCTGGTGGTCGATCGCGCCGGGGTCAGGATCCTGCGCGATCCCTATTCCGCCAAGCCCTATGTGCTGTTCTACACCACCAAGCGCGTCGGCGGCGGGGTGCAGAACTTCGAGGCGATCAAGCTGATCAAATTCGGCGACATGTGATCCGTCACGACGGGAGCAATGCGCGCCCCGGCAGTTTCTGCCGGGGTTTTTAAATGGCAGAAGGACACTTTCGCGATG
>NZ_CFHTCS010000318.1:0-5015 GCF_984369615.1 Martelella sp.
ATCTTTGAATATCCAGTCATGGGCGAAGTCGCCAGTTGCGGCGGCATCGGCCCTGCAATCAGGCAAGGCTGTTCTCCGGTGCCGCAACAGGAGCCGGAAGGTGCGGCTCGGGTAGTCATGGTGCATGAACGCAGGACAGTTCATTCGATCCATATCGCATTCCAAACATGGGATTGAATCAAGTTCCCGAGAAGCGGAAGCGGGGTTGCGTCACGATGGCTTGATCGGCGCAAAACGCTCTGGACTTCCGGAAGGTCTGTTCTGTTAATGGAACGCAAACGGCGGCCGGAGGGATTGTGAGCAATACGGAAAGTGACGAGCATTTGGCGCGGTTGCTGGTTGAAGGGAACCAGGTTGCCTTCGAAGGCCTGTTCCGACGGCACAATGCGGCGATGATCCGCTTTTGCACGGGGATGGTCCAGTCCCGTCAGACAGCGGAGGAGGTGGTTCAGGATACCTGGGTATCCGTGCTCAACCGTATCGATCTCTTCGAGGGTCGCAGTTCGCTGGCGAGCTGGATTTTCACCATCCTGATCAACAAGGCCCGCACCCGTGCAAAGCGCGAGGGGCGTGTCGTCCTGTTTGACGACCAGGGTGACGGCGATGGGCTGGCCGATGCTTTTGACGGACGCGGGCGCTGGCGCACAATGCCCGCGCTTTGGGACGATCTGACGCCCGAGCGCCACGTGGCAGGCAGGAGCATTCTGCAGCATGTGGAGGCGGTGATCGCGACGCTGCCTCCGGCACAGCGGGCGGTGCTGATCCTGCGCGGTCAACAGGAGCTCGATCCTTCCGAGGTCTGTGCGCTGCTCGACATCAGCGAGGGAAACATGCGCGTTTTGCTGCACCGGGCGCGCGTGACGCTGCGCAACGCCCTTGACCGTCTGAACAAGGAAGCTTGAGAACAGGGCACATGACCGTGCCCGCTCGCTGGGCGTCGCCTTCCTTTGCGCGTTCATTTTACGGCGCCGGAAAAGGCGACCCAGCCCTGCCGCCACCGGATCACGGTGGTGAGGGCGCAGAGCGCTGCGAAACCATAGGCGATCACTGGAAAATTTCCGGGAAACAGGCACATTGCGACGAAGATCGCGATTGTCTCAAATCCTTCCGCCAATCCTCCTGCGTAATAGATGCCCTTCGTGGGAAACTCCGGCGCCTCCCTGCCGCGCTTGGCGGCCACTGCGGAAAAGGCGAGGAAGGACGAGCCGGTTCCGACGAAGGAGACGATCAGCACAGCCGCCGGCAGTGCATGGATAGCGGGAGCCTGAACGGCAAAACCCAGCGGTATGAGGGCGTAAAACACCATATCGAGCGCTATATCGAGATAGGCTCCGCGATCCGTCGGGCCCTGGATGCGGGCCACGGCGCCGTCCAGCCCGTCCATGACCCGGTTGCAGAGAATAAGGGCGAGAGCCAGCGACCATGCACCGAAGCACAGGCCGACGAACGCGCCGACGCCGGCGAGAAAACCGGTGAGGCTGATCACGTCGGCGCGTAGGCCGCGCCGCGCCAGAAGCCCGGCAACCGGCTGAAGGACAGCGCGCTGAAGCGGCAAGATCCGGGCGTCGATCATCCGCGCCTCCATGTCTGGAATCTTTCGAGTAGCGAAAGGAGGACGCCGTTGAGATGGTTGCGGCGCCACTGGCCGGCAACCATCTTGTTTGCCTCGGCGCGTGTCGGATAGATATGGATCGTCCCCAGGATTTTCCCCAGACCGTGTCCGTGTTTCATGGCGAAAACGAATTCCGCGAGCAGATCGCCGGCATGGTCGCCGACGATGGTCGCACCGAGAATCCTGTCCTTGCCCGGAACCGTCAGCACCTTGACGAAGCCGCCTGGCGAACCATCGGCGATTGCGCGGTCGAGATCGTCGTTGCCGAAGCGCGTCACTTCGTGGGGAATGTTCTTCTCCCTCGCCTCGGTTTCGGACAGCCCGACACGCGCCACCTCCGGGTCGGTGAAGGTTGCCCAGGGAATGATGCGGTAGTCGGCCCTGAAGCGCCTGATGTCGCCAAAGAGCGCATTGATCGTGGCAAACCAGGCCTGATGCCCGGCGATATGGGTGAACTGATAAGGCCCCGCGACATCGCCGGCGGCGAGGATATTCGGGTGAAGCGTTTGCAGATACGCATTGGTCGCCACGACACGGTCCGTCTTGATGCCGAGCTCTTCCAGGCCGAATCCTTTCAGCCGCGGCGACCGGCCAACGGCTGCGATCATGTCATCGAATTCGATGCGCTGTCTGTCGCCATCGTGTTCGACCTCGATCCATTTGTCGCCAGCTTCCACGCCGCAGGCGACAGCCTTGTGACCCGTCAGAACTCTCACGCCATCCGATCGGAGGGATGCCTCGACGAGCCCGGAGGCGTCCTCGTCCTCGCGCATCATCAGGCGCGGAGCCATTTCGATCTGTGTGACCTTTGACCCGAGCCGTGCAAAACTTTGCGCCAGTTCGCAGCCGATCGGCCCGCCGCCCAGCACGACCAGCCGCTTTGGCGCCTCGGGGCGATCGCGCAGTCCATCCCAGAGCGTGTCTGAGGTGAGAAAACTGACATCCTCAATGCCGGGGATCGGCGGCACGAAGGGTTGCGCGCCTGTGGCGATGACGATCGCGCGGGTCGTCAGGCGTTGGGTCTCGCCGCTGCTCAACGCGATCTCCACCGTCCAGGGATCGATCAGCTTCGCATAGCCTTTAAGGACCTCGACGCCCAGTGCGGTATAGCGTTCGATGCTGTCATGCGGCTCGATTTCGGCAATAACCTTGTGCACCCGCTCCATCACGGCGGAAAAGGGGATATTCGGCTCGACCGGTCTGAGCCCATAGCGGTCTGCGTGGCGCATCCGATGCGCCGCCTTCGCACTGCCGATCAGCGCCTTGGATGGCACACAGCCGAAGTTGAGGCAATCGCCCCCCATCCTGTTCGCCTCGACCAGCGTCACCTTTGCTTTCGCGCCTGCGGCGATATAGGCCGAGACGAGCCCTGCGGAACCAGCGCCGATCACGATGAGATTGCGGTCAAACCGCTTCGGCCGTTTCCACCGCTGTGCGTTGGTTTTCGGTTTGTTATCTGTCGTTGCCATCCGGTCGCCTCGTGAAATCGCGGCCCGTTTGAGCCTGTTCCACAGAAGACTGTCGAGCGCCGGACCTGTTACGCAACGGGGAGAAAAAGGTTGAAGGCTGTGCTTGTTGCGCAGCAAAGCCACCACGATGCGAGAGCGTTTCCGTCCTTCATGGAAACGCAGGCTCGCCCTATCTCCTTGTCTTGACGTATTCTCGCGGACGTCAGATGTCTCCATTTGACGGACAGGAGGGTGATATCGCGTCGGCAGAGCCGCTCGATTGCCTACCGCGCCAATCTCGATCACATGCAGCAAACCCTGCGCTTTCTGGTTCGCGATAGCCGCGCGGATCATCCAGAGGTTTGCGATCTAGCTCTGGCTGCATGTTCTGGCGGGGAAGGGTTACAGGACTGGCCGGGACCAGCCCATGACGATCGACCTTATGATTATGCCGCCGGCAGTGTTGGCGCCTCTGATCGCGTCTACGGCAGCACAAAGGATGACATCCGCCTCGTCATGGTTCGAGACTGAGCACGATGGGAGAAGGAGCGGAGGAGGTGGCGGAGGAGGTGGAGGCATCGAAGTCTCCGGCGCCTCTCGTCGGCGCGCAGCGGCGTCCGGCTTCACTCCATCGCAAGAAGCGCGCTTGCGAGCGTCTGGTCGGCGACGAGGTGGGTCACGAGGCCGCCTTCGATCGCCGCGCGGGTCGCCTGCAGGCGGTCCGCGCCGCAGACGACGAGGAGCCGCTTGCGCGCGGCTTTGAGGTTGTCGATGCTTGCGGCGATGATGCGGTCCTGGGGCTCAAGCGGCATGTCGTTGCCCTTGGCGTCGATGTAGCGGCAGCAATAGATGCCGACGCTGCCGGCTTTCCGCGCTGCCCGCAGCGCCGCTGGCGTCGCCATGCCGGCGGTGACGAGGTGTGTGTCGTCAGCGACATTGCCCACGGAGGCGATCGTGAGATCGAGATCGGCGAGGCGGGCCAGCTGCGTCCTGATCGTGGGTTCGCTGCGAAAGGCCTCGGCCAGCGCCACGGTCGAGACGATCCCGGGCGCATGCAGGGTGAAACAGTCGGCGTCGAGCTTGTTGGCAACCTCGATGGCGCAGATTTCGGATGCCGGAACGCGGTCTGAATCCTTCGAGCCGATCAGCTGGCACACCTCGATGTCGTTCATCGGCGCGCGCGGCATGGCCTTCGCCATCGCCGCGATCGTCTCGCCCCAGGCAACGCCGATCCTGTCGCCGGCCTCGGCGATATCCAGCACGGCCATGGCGGCGACGCGCGCGACCAGAGGCAGGTTTTCGGCCCTTCCGCTGCTCGACGGCGCGGCCTCGCCGCTGGCCACATACACATCCTCCAGGCCGAACCGGGAGCAGAGATCGCGCGACAGTGTGGATGCCGCGAGAAGCGCGCCGTCCACCTGGATTTCGACGATGCCCTTCTCGCGGCACTCGCGCAGCATGTTGACGACGGTTGCCCGCGAAATCTTGAACCGCCGGGCGATCTCGCCCTGCGTCAGGCCCTCGCCGTAATAGAGAAGGGCGACATTGGAAAGGAGAGCATCCTTTTCGCCGCCGGCCGAATAGTAACGCTGCGCGTGTTTCATGGATTAGCTGCCGACGTCCTTGTTTCCCGTTTGGCCGTAATTCTTGCGGAACCAGTTATAGCAGCGCGCTTGCTCGGCGGCAGACAATTCTTCGACGCCGCCGCGCAGCAGGGCAAAATGCGTCGTTTTCGCCGCCTCTTCCAGATACATGGCGATAGCCGTCGCCTCTTTGGCGGACGTGCCCATGGTGAACACGCCGTGCGCCTTGACGAGCGCCGCCCAGCCGCCCTCAGCCGCCTCGATCACCGCGCGCCCGGTATCGACCTCGCCCGGCGTTGCATAGCGCGAACAGGGAACGTCCCGACCAAGCATATGCGTGATCGGCGTGAGCACGGCGGGTATCCGCTCGCC
>NZ_CFHTCS010000319.1:0-4970 GCF_984369615.1 Martelella sp.
TGTGCCGATCCGGCCCATGTGATAAAGCGTCACGGCAAGGCCGATCGTGCCGTGGCCGCACATGCCGAGAACCGCCCCGACATCGAAATAGATGACGCCGGTGACGCAGGTCGGGTCCAGCGGCGGCACCAGCAGCGCGCCCACCATGGCGACCTGGCCGCGCGGCTCCAGAACCACGGCGCGATAGTCGTCGTAAAAGCGCGTCGCAAGGCGCGCCGCGCGTTCGGAAAGCGGGCCGGAACCGAGATCGGGAAAGCCGTCGAGGATGACCCGCGTCGGCTCGCCTGCGGTGTGGCTGTCAATCACATGCATTCGCTGCTCCCTGACTGGGCCCGGTCTGCGGGTTTCAGGCCGCCCAGCTGGCGTACCAGGTCTTGAACTGCCGGTACTGTTCCTCGACGAAGGCCTTCTGCGGTGCGGTCAACGCATCGGTCTCGTTGAAGTGCAGGCTATATTCTTCATCCCCGTTCAGCACCATCAGGTATTTGTAGAACAGCACGAGATCAACGCCCTCGTCGAATTTCGACAGCACCATCAGCGCGTCCTCAAGCGCGCGCGCCTTGGCGCGGGCTTCGCTGTCGCCCTCGGCTGCGGCCCTGCAGAGCGAAATGAGGTGCAGGACCTCCTTCGGCAGCGCATTGCCGATACCTGTGATAGCGCCGGTCGCCCCGCATTTGACGAAGCCGTGAAAGACCTGGGTATCGACGCCGACCATCAGCGTCAGTTCGGGGTCGCCGGAGGTGATGTGCTCGGCAGCGTAGGACAGGGAGGCCGCGCCGCCGAACTCCTTGAAGCCGATCAGGTTGGGATAGTCGGCGCGCAAGGCGAAGAACAGGTCCGCGCGGGTTTCAAAGCCGTAATGGGGGCTGTTGTAGATGACGGCGGGCAGGCCGTTGGCGGCCGCGAGAATCGCCGAGAAATGCGCCTTCTGCGCCGAGGCCGAAGAGCCGCGCGAGAGAACGCGCGGAATGACCATCAGGCCGGCGGCGCCGATGCGGGCGGCGTGCGCCGCAAGCGCCACGGCGGACTTCGTGTTGACCGCGCCGGTTCCGACGATGACCGGTACGCCCGCCTCGACCAGCGCCTCGACGCCCTGCATCCGCTCTTCATCGGTCAGGAGCGGCCAGTCGCCCATCGACCCGCAATAGACGACGGCCGACATGCCGGCATCGACAAGCGCCCGGCCCTTGCGCGCCAGCGCCGCGAAATCCGGCGTGCGGTCAGCCTTGCAGGGGGTCATCAGCGCCGGAATGCAGCCGGTAAAGATCGTATCGCGCATCTGGGGTCCTTTCATATGCACAAGGGATCGGGGTCGGCGGCGAGCGGCCGCTGGCATCGAGGCCCAGCCCCGTTGCAATGCCAGTACCATCGATGATTCAATTTGTCGACAAATAAAATACTAAAGTGTCGAGCTTGATCGCAAAACGCCCGGCATCGCTCAAAGCGAAATCGAGGAGACGCTGCGGGAATCCGCCGAGATATAGGCGCGGATCTGGCGCACGATCTGGTCGGCGTGCTGCACGGCAAGCCGGTCGGATTCGGCCTCGTCCCGTGCGATCATCGCGCTGACGATGTGTTCGTGCTCGGCCACATACTGGCGCGGCAGATCGTCGTCATAGGAGCGATAATAAAGGCGCAGGATGCGCCGCCCGTCATCCAGCAGGCGCCGGAACAGATCGGTATAGTATTTGTTGCGGCCGGCCTCGGCGATGGCGATATGGAAATCGCGGTTGGTCGCGATCATGCCCAGCACGTCCCGGGCCTCGACGGCCTCGGCAAAGCGGCGCTGATGCAAGCGGATTCCGGCAAGATCGGCCTCGTTATAGTGGACTGCCGCAAGCCGCGCGGTCACCCGGTACATCAGTGTCAGCGCGTCGAAAAACGCGCCCAGCTGCACGAAATCGATGTTGGAGACGATTGTCGTGCGGTTGGTCAGCGCCGTGATCAGCCCTTCCGCCGCGAGCCGAACGAGCGCCTCGCGGATCGGCGTGCGCGACATCGCGAACCGGTCCGACAGCTCGGTCTCGTCGATCGGACTCCCCGGCGCGAGCTTGAGTTCGATGATCTCGTTGCGCAGCGTCTCATAGACATGCGCCACGCCGCCGCCGCGCCTGACGTGCTGGCTCGGGAGCACGTTCTTTTCCGCCGATATCTTGACCATCATGCCCGCCTTTCCTGGATTTTTCTGGCAACATGCAACACTCCTTGCACACAATCCATGACAAGTCTCAAATTTTTTTTGTCGACAAATTGAATTTTTGACGATAGCTTGACGGCCTGTTCACCCATGAGAGCAACCCGGAACGGACGCAGCGCCACCATGAAACCCGCCCGCACGAACGCCCCACCGTCTTGCGCCGAAGCGTCGGGCGGCAGGTGCACGGCGGCGCGCCGAGGGCGCGCGCCCGGAGAAAACGGCTGATGCCCTGCGAAGCGGCGGAGATCTTCCGGCTGTCCGCCGGGCCGGATGCCCCGAGGCAGGTCTTCGCCTACCTTCTCGGCGGGCTGAACGCGGAGGTGGGCGAAGGCCTGACTACCGCCTCGGTTTACGACCTGCCGCGCATGCGCTCGCGCCGGGTGTTTTCCGAAAATCTCGAAGCCTACGCCCTTGGCGGGTTCAAGCCGCTTGAGAGGAACCGCTATTTCGACACCGTCATTGCCGGAACCCGGCATTTCAGCACGACCCGCATCGAAGAGATCGCCGAGGTCTTCTTCGATTGGGAAAAGATCCGCGACCTCGGCTTCGAATCCAACATGAACCTGCCGGCAGTCGCCGACGGACGCGTGATCGGAACGGTCAACCTGCTGGGCCCGCGGGGCCGGTTCACGCCGGAGACCGTCGCCCGGGCGCTGGCCTGGCAGCCGGCGGCAACGGCCGCGTTCCTTCTCCTGCACCTCAAAGGCGCGGAAACGGCCACCTTTCAACCCGACCTGAGGAAAACCGCCCAACCGGACCAAGCCTGACCAGACCTGAAAAAGGGGCCGGAGAGCCCCGTTCAATGGCCGTCACCGGCCGCATAATCCAGACGAAGACATCTCAACCCGGAGAAACCGACCCATGCACACCGCACTCAAAGCAGCGATCCTGTCGTTGACGCTGGCCACGCCGCTCTCGGCCCAGGCCGAGGACTTCAACATCGCCTTTCTCGCCGCCTCGTCGCAGAACGGCTTCAACCAGGCGATCTATGACGGCATCAAGCAAGCCGCGTCCGGCTACGACAACGTCAGCACCCAGATTTTCGACGGCGAGTTTTCCGCCACCGCCCAGTTCTCCCAGGTCGAGGACATCGTCGCCGGCGGCAAGTTCGACGCCATCATCATCACGCCCAACGACACCGTCGGCATCGCGACCGCGCTGGAAGATGCCGTGAAGGCCGGCGTCAAGGTCGGCACGACGCTGTTTCCCGTCGGTCCCGAGCTGACCGAAATGGAACCGCAGGTGCCGGGCCTCACCGTCACCGTCGCCTCCGACCCCGTCGTCGGCGCCACCGCCCAGGCCAATGCGGTGGTCGATTACTGCGCCGACAAGGACCCGTGCAAGGTCGCGGTCCTGATCGGCCAGCTCGTCTTCCCCTTCGACAATGTGCGCAACGACACCTACAAGACGATCCTCGGCGAACATGACAATATCGAGATCGTCGCCACCGGCGAGGGCAATTATTCGCCCCAGGACTCGATGATCGCCATGCAGGACATTCTGCAGGCCAATCGCGATATCGACGTCGTGCTTTCCAACGCCGACCAGCACCTGATGGGCGCCGAGGTCGCGATCGCGGATGCCGGCCTCGACATGTCGCAGATCTACACGCTGGGCGGCGGCCTGAACCAGATCGCCGTGGACGCGATCAAGGCCGGCACCTGGACCGGAACGCTGGCGCAATTCCCGAAATCCATGGGCGCGGCCGCGCTTGACGCCATGGTCGATGCGCTGAACGGCGAAACCCCTCCGACCTGGATCGATGAGTATTCGTTGCGCGAAACGCCGAAGATCATCACCAGGGAATGGCTGGACGAAAACCCGGATTTCGAACCGGAATGGCAGGGCTGATCTCGGCGCATCCGGCGCGCCTGTCCGACGCGCGCCGGAAACCGGCTTCACGCCGCGCGTCCCGCCGGCATTCCGGCACGGCGCGCCGAAGATCGAAAGGAAAGCCATGACCGATACCGCCATCCGGCTTCGGGGCGTCGCCAAGAGTTTTGGCGGAATGCGCATCCTGGACGACATCAGTATCGACATCAAAAAGGGATCGGTTCACGCGCTCGTCGGTGAAAACGGCGCGGGCAAATCCTCCGTCGGCAAGATTGTCGGCGGCTATTATTCGGCAGATGAAGGCACGGTCGAGGTCTTCGGCAACACCGTCACCCGGTTTTCGCCGCGCGACGCGCTTCGCCGCGGCATCGCGATGATCCATCAGGAGCTTCAGCTCGTCCCGGAACTGACCGTGCTGGAAAACGTGTTCCTGGGGCTGGAAAGCAATACCGCCGGCTTTCTGCGCAAGGGCGATCTCGCCCGTTTCGACGCGCTTGAGGAGACCTGCGATTTCGGCCTCAACCCGCATAGCCGGATCGCCGACATGCGGATCGCCGAGCGCCAGAAGGTCGAGATCATGCGGGCGATTGCCCGCGATGCGCGGGTGATCATCATGGACGAGCCGACGTCCTCGCTGACGGAGGACGAGGCCGAGCGCCTGCACCAGCTGATCGCCCGGCTGAAGGCGCGCGGCGTCACCGTGATCTATGTCAGCCATTTTCTCGACCATATCCTCGCCAATTGCGACCGGGTGACGATCATGCGCGACGGCAGGGTGATCCGTACCGACGCCATCGCCGGCGAAACCAAGGACAGCCTCATCGGCTCCATGCTGGGCGAGGCTTCCGAGATCATCTGGCCCGCTTTGCCGCCGCGCCCCCGGGGACAGGCAACACCGGTGGTCGAGATGGAGAATGTCGCCACGGATACCGGCCTTTCC
>NZ_CFHTCS010000320.1:0-4969 GCF_984369615.1 Martelella sp.
GCACATGACCCGGCTTCTGGGCGAGCTTTCCGGCGCGGACGCGCCGGACGGCGCGCTCGACATGCTGCTCGAGATCGGCGACAACGTGATGACCCACCGGCGCCACTACAATGTCTATACGGATCACCTGACTATCACCGACCTTCTGGCGCTCGACCCGCTCAACCCGCGCTCGGTCCTGTTCCAGCTGAACCAGATCCTCGCCGAAGTCGAGAAACTGCCCGATCACGGCTACCCGACGCAGATGTCGCCGCTGCATCGCGAGACGATGCGGGTGCAGGCGGGCCTCGCGGTAATGACCGCCGACACGGTTTCGACGGATTACTACCTGACGCTGGAGCGCGATTTCGAGGCGCTGTCCGACTGTCTTGCCCGAAACTATCTGTGAGGGACGATGCTTTACGACCTCTCCCTCAAGATGGAATACCGCTACGACACGCCGGCCTCGCTCGCCCGCCACATCACCCGCGTGATGCCGCTCTCGATCGCCGGGCGTCAGCGGCTGATCGCCGGCCATGTGAAGTTCGACCCGGAGCCCGACGAGGAACGCGGCTTCATCGATTTCTTCGGCCATCCGGCGATCGCGACGCTGGTCAACCAGCCGCATCAGCGTTTCGCCATCATGATGAAGGCCCGCGTCAGCATCGCCCCCCCGCGCACCATGCTGGAATTCGCCACAACGCTTGCCGAACTGAAGGGCGAATATGACCGCGTGCTCGATCTCGGCCGGGATTCGCCGCACCATTTCATCGGCCCGAGCCCCCGCATTCCGCTCGACCGGAAGATCGGCGCCTATGGGCGGAGCCTTGCGGCCGCCGACAGCAGCGTCTATGCCATCGCCAGGACGATCTGCGCGCGGGTGTTCGAGGATTTTGCCTATGACGGCGAGGCAACGACCGTTGACAGCACGCCGGCGGAGGCCTTCGCGCTGCGCCGCGGCGTCTGCCAGGATTTTTCCCATGTGATGATCTCCGCGCTTCGGATGATCGGCATCCCCGCGGGCTATGTCAGCGGCTACCTGCGGACGACCCCCCCGCCCGGCAGGCCGCGCCTTGAGGGCGCGGACGCCATGCATGCCTGGGTGCGGGTCTGGTGCGGCAATGCCACTGGATGGGTCGAGTTCGACCCGACCAACAACATGGAAGCCGGCGCCGACCATATCGTCGTCGGCTATGGCCGCGACTATGGCGACGTGGCGCCGGTGCTCGGGATGATGAAGACCTATGGCGAACACCAGGCGACCCAGGCCGTGGACGTGATCCCCGTCCAGCAGCCCCAGGCCGCCTCCTGACGCATCGCGCTGTTGCAGCGCAATATCAGTCGCCCCCGCGCTCGCGGCATACGCTCCGCGGCGCTTTCCTCTTAGGAGGGCGCGACGGATTGCCATCTTGCTGCCGCACAACCGCGGTTAGAACAGCGGCATTTGACGGTATGACGAGAATTTCCGATGCGAACTCATCGGTTTGTTGCAAGCGCGTCATATCAGTGCATAAATTGGACGCAAGGATAACAGCATACCGGTCCTCCTCAGCGGGGAGACTGTTTTACGGCGCCGCGTATTTCGAAAATTCCAGCCATTAATTGACTGAAAAGAGTTTGACGGAAAAAGCCAATGAGCAAACTGACCAATCCCGACCTGCCCCTGCCGACGCCCCGCCCCCACGATGTTGACGGACTGGCTGCCGACATTCTGGAAAAGCTTACCTACCAGGTTGGGAAGGACACGATCGTCGCCCAGCCGCATGACTGGCTGCGCGCCGTCATCCTGGCGGTGCGCGACCGGATCACCGACAAATGGATGGAATCGACCCGCAAAACCTACGAGGCCGGCTCCAAGCGCGTCTATTATCTCTCGCTCGAGTTCCTGATCGGCCGGCTTCTGCGCGACGCCATTTCGAACCTCGAGATGATCGAGGCGATCAACCAGGCGCTGGCGAAGTTCGACGTCAGCCTCGCCGCGCTTGCTGGACTGGAACCGGATGCCGCGCTCGGCAATGGCGGTCTCGGCCGGCTTGCCGCCTGTTTCATGGATTCCATGGCCACGGTCGACGTGCCCGCCTATGGCTACGGAATCCGCTATGTGAACGGGCTGTTCCGGCAGGAAATCGCCGACGGCTGGCAGGTGGAACTGCCGGAGAACTGGCTTTCCCACGGCAATCCCTGGGAGTTCCATCGCCGCGAAAGCACGCATGAGATCAATTTCGGCGGCAAGGTCGACATCATCGAGGAGGCCGGCAAGGAGCCGCGCTATGTGTGGAAGCCGGCCGAGCGCATGATCGCCGAGGCCTATGACACGCCGGTGGTCGGCTGGCGCGCCAAGCGCGTCAACACGCTGAGGCTGTGGTCGGCCGAGCCGATCGACCCGATCCTGCTCGACAAGTTCAATGCCGGAGACCATATCGGCGCGCTGCAGGAAAGCACAAAGGCCGAGACGCTGACTCGCGTTCTCTACCCGGCCGATGCCAATCCGGCGGGACAGGAACTGCGCCTGAGGCAGGAATATTTCTTCTCTTCCGCCTCGCTGCAGGACATCTTGAACCGGCACATGCAGCAGTTCGGCGACATCACGCTTCTGCCGGAAAAGGCCGCCATCCATCTCAACGACACGCATCCCGCGATCGCCATCGTCGAAATGATGCGTCTCCTGGTCGATATCTACGGCGTCGAGTTCGACGATGCCTGGGAGCTGACCGTCGGCACTTTCGCCTACACCAACCACACGCTTCTGCCGGAGGCGCTGGAAACCTGGCCCGTGCCGCTGTTCGAACGCCTGTTCCCGCGCCATATGCAGCTGATCTACGCGATCAACGCCAAGATCCTGCTGAAGGCCCGCAAGGAGGCCAACGCCACCGACGACGCGATCCGCCAGATCTCGCTGATCGACGAGGGCGGCGAACGGCGCGTGCGGATGGGCAATATCGCCTTTCTCGGCTCGCATTCGATCAACGGCGTCTCGGCGCTCCATACGGAGCTGATGAAGGAGACGGTCTTCTACAATCTGCATCGCCTTCATCCCGACCGCATCAACAACAAGACCAACGGCATCACCCCGCGACGGTGGCTGAAGGAGTGCAATCCGGGCCTGACCGGCCTGATCCGCGAGGCGATCGGCGACGATTTCCTCGATGACGCCGAGGAATTGCAGGCGCTCAACAGCCTCGCCGAGGACAAGCCCTTCCAGGAGAAATTCCACGCCGTCAAACGCGAGAACAAGGCGCGCCTTGCCAATCTCATCGGCGAGCGCATGGGCACCCGCATCGATCCGTCGGCCATGTTCGACATCCAGATCAAGCGCATCCATGAATACAAGCGCCAGCTTCTGAATATCATCGAGGCGGTTGCCCTTTACGACCAGATCCGCTCGCATCCGGAGATGGACTGGGTGCCGCGGGTCAAGCTCTTCGCCGGCAAGGCGGCGCCGAGCTATCACAACGCCAAATTGATCATCAAGCTCGCCAATGACGTCGCCCGCGTCATCAACAACGACCCGTCGGTGCGCGGACTTCTGAAGATCGTCTTCATTCCGAACTACAATGTCTCCACCGCCGAGGTGATGATCCCGGCCGCCGACCTTTCCGAGCAGATATCGACGGCCGGCATGGAGGCCTCCGGCACCGGCAACATGAAATTCGCCATCAACGGCGCGCTGACCATCGGCACGCTTGACGGCGCCAATGTCGAGATGCGCGACTGGGTCGGCGCTGAAAACATGGTCATTTTCGGACTGACGGCAGAAGAGGTTGAACAGGCGCGCGCGAAAGGTCACAATCCGCGCGAGATCATCGAGGGTTCCAAGGAGCTTTCGCAGGCATTGTCGGCCATTTCCTCGGGCGTGTTCTCGCATGACGATCCGGGCCGCTATGTCGACCTCATCGGCGGACTGTACGACCACGACTGGTTCATGGTCGCCGCCGATTTCGATGCCTATGCGGCAGCCCAGCGCGAAGTCGATGCGATCTGGAACGATCGCACCGCCTGGAACGTTAAGACAATCAGGAATACTGCCCGCATGGGATGGTTCTCGTCCGACAGGACGATCAGGGAGTATGCACACGACATCTGGAGTGCTTTATGAAAAAGCCGGAATCAGACGGTCCGGAACAGGCGCGGGACGGTTTCCCCGCGCGGGAGGAAATCAACGCTATCCTGAATGCCACCCACGGGGATGCCTTCTCCGTGCTCGGCATCCACGATATCAACGGCAGTCACGTCGCCCGGTGTTTTCTTCCGGGGGCGGAAACCGTCGAGGCATTCGACCTCGACGGCAAGCCGCTCGGCAAGCTGACATGCCTCGATGAAGCCGGGTTCTTCGCCGGCCCCGTCGACATCCCCGGCTTCGTGCCGATCCGCTACCATGCCAAACGCGGCGAAGCGGAATGGACGGTGACCGATCCCTACAGTTTCTGGCCCGTGCTCGGCCCGATGGACGACTATTACGTCCGCGAGGGCTCGCATCTGAGACTGTTCGACAAGCTCGGCGCACACCAGATGACCCATCAGCGGGTGAAGGGCTTTCACTTCGCCGTCTGGGCGCCGAACGCCCGCCGCGTTTCGGTCGTCGGGTCCTTCAACGGCTGGGACGGGCGGCGCCACATGATGCGGTTCCGCCGCGATTCCGGCGTCTGGGAAATCTTCGCGCCCGAGGTCGAGCCCGGCCAGCCCTACAAGTTCGAGATCATCGGCGCCGACGGCAATCTCCTGCCGCTGAAGGCGGACCCCTTTGCCCGCCGCAGCGAGCTGCGTCCGCAGACCGCCTCGCTGACGGCCGCCGACCTGGAGCAGGAATGGGACGACGAGGCCCACCGCGAACACTGGGCGAGCGTTGACCGGCGACGCGAACCGATCTCGATCTACGAGGTCCATGCCGGTTCCTGGCAGCGCCATGATGACGGCACGTTCCTCTCCTGGGACGAACTCGCCGACAGGCTGATCCCCTATTGCGCCGACATGGGCTTCACCCATATCGAAT
>NZ_CFHTCS010000321.1:0-4910 GCF_984369615.1 Martelella sp.
GTCGCTGAGCGCTCAGGCGGCCTGAACCGCGGCCCTCGCCGGATACTTACGATAAACGCGCCGACAACTATCTTGCAGCAATCAAGCTCTTCTCTGTGCGAATATGGCTAAAGCGTTACGAGTCTACGGCCTAGGGAATTTCACTTCGGCACTTCTGGGGAAATTTCACGCGGCATTGACAGCGATGCCCGGATCGTTCCGTGGGGACGATGGGTGAGGCGATCTCGTTGAGAGTCCTGAACCTGCCGAGCCAAGCCTCGCGAGGCCGTGAAACTGATTGAGACGCCTCGCACACCTGCCCCAATCGTGCGGCGGCCCTGAGCAAATTACCAGTGCGCCGACTGCGAAGAGAAGCGAGTGACCTGCGGAACGGTCCGAGAAGAAGTGCAGGAGCACCTTGACCACAACGAACCCAATCAGAGAAGACTCGGAAAAAACCATGCTCGACCCAATCCGTCAAATGCCGGGACTAAACACCCTGGCGGCTTCAGCCCTACGCATAAACACAATTGCTAGAGGTCGAAGTAAAGAGGCGCCAAGAGAGCAAATGCGATTGCGATAATGATGACGAGCGGGAGGCCACCTCGAACGAAGTCCGAGAAATTGTAGTGCCCCGGCCCCATGACCATCAAATTTGTCTGATAGCCGATCGGGGTTGCGAAGGAGCAATTCGCCGCGTAGATCACCGCAGCGGCGAAGGCAAGCGGCGGGGCATTGATCTGATGGGCCATGTTTATCGCGATCGGTATGAAGAGCGCGGCTGCTGCGTTGTTGGACAGAATGTTGGTCATTATCGCAACCGTGACGAAAAGGATTGTGATCGCGATCACCGCCGAGGATCCGCCGGCCAGCGCTATAACGGCCTGGGCGATCAATGATGCGCCTCCAGAAACCTCCAGGGCTGTAGCCATCGCGATCGAAGAGCCGATTAGAAGAAATATCTGCCGATCGAAGGCGCGTGCCGCCTGTTGCAAGGTTAGGCACCCGGTCGCGATCATCGCCAGGGCGCCAAGGACCGCATTGACAGCAATCGGCGAAATATCAAGGGCCGAAAGACCGACGACCGCTGCAAAGATGATGAAGGATATCAGGGCGCGACTACGGGGTGGCACAGACTGCGCCGAATGCTCGAGCAGAAGGATATCGTGATTCCCGCGCATCGACATGATGTCTTCCTCCGCCCCCCCGAGAAGCAGCGTGTCGCCGGCCTCAAGTCTCAAGAACCCAAAAGGACCGCGTCCCATGCGGGTTTTGCGCCGGATACCCACGATCGTGACATGAAATCGCGGCTGGATGCCGCAAAATCGAACCGTCCTACCTTCAAACCGTGATCCCGGCGCGATGACGGCTTCTGCCAGATGGTAATGCGGTCCCTGGCGGCGGCCGGCATTGTTATGTGTCTCTTCTTCCGGTTCCCCGAAAGTGACAGCTTCTCCACCGGCAATCAGGTCCATGAAAGCCTTGCGATTGCCGGATATCTGCAGAAGATCGTCCGGCTGGAGCCTCAGTTCTTCGCTGAACGGCGGCAAGAGCACCTTGTCCTCGCCGTCCGAAGCGCGAATGATCGAGTGCAGGGAGAACGGCCTCAGTTGAGGAAAAAATCCCGAGATCGGCAACAGACCGGCGAACCGGCTTCCGGCCGTGATGGCGATTTCACCGATGAACTGTGCGCCATCGCCGTCGTTGTTTGTCCGCAGTTCGGTCTGTCTCGCACTTAAGAGTCGCGGCAGAAAGAACAGCACATAGACATATCCGATCATAGCCAGAATCACCCCCATGCCAGTGATATCGAAGAGCCCGATTTCCACTCCACTCTCGGCCGCTATGCCGGCGGCAATCATGTTTGTCGAGGAACCGATCACGGTCGTCATGCCGCCGAGGATGGTAATGAATGATAACGGCATGAAGATCTGATAGGCTGGCAAGCGGAATGTCGCGGCAAGCGAGGTAAGCACAGGGATAAAGATGACAACCACAGGCGTATTGTTGAGGAAGGCCGAAATCGATCCGGCCACGACGAGGAGCAATGCAACCCCCATGCGCGGGCGACTGCCGCACAGCCTCCCGACATGGCGGGTGATTCCCTCCATCGCGTCGGTAGCAAACAACCCTTTCCCCACGATGAGGAGCGCCAAGACTGTGACAAGCGCAGGTGAGGAAAAGCCAGAGAGCAGTTCGGTGAGGCTCAGGGTCTCTCCACTCGGACCTTCATAGGGAAAAATGCCATAAATCAGAAGCAGCGCCGCAAGCACGGTGAGCGAGATCGCCTCGATGGAAAATCTGTCAAGTGCGAACATGATGATCGCCCCGAACACGACTAAAAATGTCGAAATCAGATAGAAATGGTCCACGTCTCTGCAATCTAAGGTTCAACAAATGAATAAAATATCGTCAGCTATTATTATAGGATTAGCAAAATCCTTATCCGAAAGCTATGGTGCCCATTGATGCCGGCCAGCTCAAAATCGCTTTTAGAGACGTCACGGCCTGACTCCCGTTACATTGCCCCTTAACCGAAAATTTGACGACTTGCGTTTAGCCAGTATCTGTGAAAATATTCGCAACGAATGGCAAATTCCCTTGAAGCCAATCAGCTATCTGTGGGTGTTTCAGCGCGTCACGGCTTGTTCTCCGCCTCATGTCGCTTTTTTTGAGAATAGTTTTTAGTGGGACGGCTTTGTCCTGAATTCATTTGTTAGCTGCAGTTAAAATTGTTGACTTGAGAGTTTTTGCACACCTCTAAAGGTCTATCCCTAATTCGGTTTTGAGATTCAATTTCAGGAATAGAAATGTCCCTAACGCATCTGCAACGGTTGGAAGCAGAATCCATCCATATTTTTCGTGAAGTCGCTGCGACATTCTCTCGTCCGGTCATGCTTTATTCGATCGGCAAGGACTCGTCGGTGATGATGCATCTGGCGATGAAGGCCTTCTACCCGGCCAAGCCGCCGTTTCCTTTCCTTCATGTCGACACGACCTGGAAGTTCCGGGCGATGTATGATTTTCGCGCGAAGATGGCCAAGGATCTCGGGATCGATCTCCTCGTGCATGTCAATCCGGAGGGCGTGGAAGGCAAGATCAATCCGTTCGATCATGGATCGAATACCCATACCCATATCTGGAAGACGGTCGGTCTGCGCCAGGCGCTCGACAAATATGGCTTTGATGCGGCTTTCGGCGGCGCCCGGCGCGACGAGGAGAAATCCCGCGCCAAGGAACGCATCTTCTCCTTCCGCAATGCCCAGCATGCCTGGGACCCGAAGAGCCAGCGTCCCGAAATGTGGAAGACCTACAATACCCGCGTCGGCAAGGGCGAATCGATCCGAGTGTTCCCGCTGTCGAACTGGACCGAGCTCGACATCTGGCAGTACATCATGAAGGAGAATATCCCGATCGTTCCGCTCTACTTCGCGGCGAAACGGCCGGTCGTCGAAAGGGACGGCGCGCTGATCATGGTCGATGACGAGCGCATGCCCATCGGACCGGACGAGAAGATCGAGGAGAAGATGGTGCGCTTCCGCACGCTCGGATGCTATCCGCTGACCGGCGCGGTCGAATCCGAGGCCGATGACCTTCAGGGGATCGTCCGCGAGATGCTGACGGCGCGCACATCCGAGCGCCAGGGACGCATGATCGACAAGGATGAAGCCGGGTCGATGGAGAAGAAGAAGCGCGAGGGGTATTTCTAATGAACGAGTTGACCGATTTTTCCGGCGACATGATCGAATACCTCGCCGAGCAGGAAAAGAAGTCGCTGCTGCGCTTCCTGACGTGCGGGTCCGTTGACGACGGCAAGTCGACGCTGATCGGACGCCTGCTTTACGACACCAAGCTGATCTTCGAAGACCAGCTCGCCTCGCTCGAGAGCGACAGCGCCAAGCATGGCACCACGGGCGCGGACATCGACTTCGCGCTTCTGGTCGACGGGCTTGAATCCGAGCGCGAACAGGGCATCACGATCGATGTGGCCTATCGCTTCTTCGCCACCGCGCGGCGCAAGTTCATCGTCGCGGACACGCCCGGCCACGAAGAATATACCCGCAACATGGCCACCGGCGCCTCGACGGCGGATTTAGCGATCGTGCTGGTCGACAGCCGCCAGGGCATTCTGCGCCAGACGCGCCGTCACTCCTACATCGCCTCTCTGCTTGGCATCCGCCACATCGTGGTCGCGATCAACAAGATCGACCTGATGGACTATTCGCAGGAGGTGTATGACAAGATCGTCGCCGACTATCTGGAATTTGCCAAGGATCTCGGCTTCGAGACGATTGTCCCGATCCCGATGTCCGCCCGCTACGGCGACAACGTCACCATGCCGTCGCAGAACATGCCCTGGTATCAGGGGCCGGTATTGCTGGACCATCTCGAAACCGTTCCGGTCGAATCCGACCTGATCGAGAAGCCGTTCCGCATGCCGGTCCAGCTTGTCACCCGCCCCAACCTGAACTTCCGTGGTTTCTCCGGTGAAATCGCCTCGGGCCAGGTCGCGGTCGGCGATACGGTCACCGTGGCCAAATCGGGTCAGGCCTCGAGGGTCCGGCAGATATCGACCATGGATGGAGATCTCGAGCGCGCGGAAGCGGGGCAGGCCGTCACGCTGGTGCTCGATGACGAGATCGAGGTTTCGCGCGGGAACATCCTGGTTGCGCCCGAAGAGCGTCCGAATGTGGCCGACCAGTTCCAGGCCAAGATGATCTGGTTTGATGCCGACGCGATGATTCCCGGCCGTTCCTACATCCTGCGCACCGAGGCGGACTCGACGCCCGCAACGGTGACGGCGCTGAAATACCACGTCAACGTGAACACGTTCGCGCATGAAGCGGCCAAGGCTCTGCACATGAACGAGGTGGGCGTCTGCAACATCTCGACCCAGGCGCCGATCGTCTTCGATGCCTACAAGGACAACC
>NZ_CFHTCS010000322.1:0-4875 GCF_984369615.1 Martelella sp.
GTGCCGTTCCAGGTGAAGACCACGTCATTGTCGAAATTGACAGTGGAAAGGTCGGGGAGCTGGCCATAGGGCGCTTCGATCTTGCGCGCGTCCTTCAGCTTCAGCTGCTTGATCACATCGGTCACCCAGCCGGCGCCGAAGGATTCCCATGCGAGCATGTCGACGCCGCGTTCGCCGAGCAGCGACCAGAGCGCCATTTCAACAGCGCCGGTGTCGGAAGCCGGCACGATGCCGATGCGATAGTCGCCCGGAACGTCGAGCACTTCGCGGGTCAGGTCGATCGCCTCTTTCAGCTTCGCCTTGCCGATTTTCGCGCGGTGGGAACGGCCAAGGGCAGCGTCGTTCAACGCTTCAGGCGTCCAACCGGGACGCTTCGCACAGGGGCCGGAAGAAAAGCGGGGATTGGCCGGACGCACGTCCGGCTTGGTCGTCTCTGTCATATCTCTACCCTTTCAGATAGTAGCCTCTCGTTGGGGAGAGGTGTCCCGCCGCCGGATATACGGGAGGCGTTGAAAATAGGCAAGGGAAAAGATGACTTGGTGATGGCTGCGGGATCAGATGTGCCTTTTGAGCCGCAACAAGGCAATCTGTACCGGTTTCGCCGGACGTCCGGAGATGGAAACGGGCAGCGCCAGACCGCCCGTTGCCTTTGTTTTCACACGCCTATTCCGGAGCGCCGAGTTCGTGGGCGGTCTCGTAGCCGTCCATGGTCCAGGTCTTGATGCCCGATGCGTCCAGATCCTGCTTCATCAGATCGACAAAGCGGATATCGCTGTTTTCGTAGGTGCGGAAGAAGAAGCGCTTGTTGGCGGTATCGACGGCCGACGTCCACTGCGTGTAGTCGGAAACCGCGTTGCCGTGCGCGTCCGTCTCCTCTTCGCGCGCGACCCCGCGCGGAATGTCGAAATTGTTGAGGATGTGGAAGGCCTGGAAGATGGCGTCATTGCCGGTCGCGCTCGCCTCCACGCCGTGCGAATAGATCGCGGCGCGCACGAAGCGCGACGGCGAGGTGAAATCGCCGGGCATGCCGAGCAGGCCCGTGCCCTGGCCAAGCCCCTCAATCGTCACATCGCCGAGCTTTTGCGGCGGCACATTGTCAACGCCGAGATTGACGTAGTTCTGCAGGTTGGTCATGTGCCAGTCGAAGGGCGGATTGTTGGTGAAGGTGCCGAGCGGATTGTCGCTCACCTGCAGCGTGCCGCCGACATATTCGATCACGATCGTCTCGCCGGAAGCATCGGTGACGACGAAGTGCACCGGCAGAACCATGTTGAACTGTTTGAAGATGACAGGCGCAACGATGATATCGGAAAGCGCCGCCTTCACCTCGTCGACCGTGGCGAAATTGTCGAGAATGTAGGAGCCAAGCTGCCAGGACGCCATTGTCTTGCCGGCGTCTTCCGGCTTATAGGGCTGGTATTCTGCCGCCTGGGCAAAATAGAAAAGGCCCATGGAAAGCCCTTTCTCGTTCACGCCGTCGACAAGATAGGGCAAGCCCATCGGATTGGCGCCGATGCTGGCATATTTCGCATCCCAGCCGAGGCCGTTCTCGCCGTCCGGCGTTTCCCCGGTGCGTTGCGTGCCGCGCGGCACCAGAATGACGGAGGCGTCGAGATCGACATTGAACTCCATCGTGCGTGCGCGCACGACATCGCCGTCTTCGGCCGTCAGCGTGATGCCCGTGCAGGCCTCGGCCACGGAGGCGGAGAACATAACGGAAGCCAATGCCGCCGCCATGAACTTCCTGCCCTTTGAAGAAAAGATTTTCATGAAACTTCATCCTTGCAATTGAGGCGATCCAATGGGTCTCGATTACCGAGGCGGAGCTCTTGAAGACGCTGTGCCTGCAACCTCCCGGACCAGTAGAATCAATAGTTTGACAATCTTTTCCGCGTCAACGAACCAGAAGAGGTAGTCCCAATTTTGGTCTGGGCGGCGAATGCAGCACGGCGCGTCGCAGTCGATCGACGACAAGGAGGCGACAGCGATCCTCTGGAGTATCGGGCGAAAAAGTGGTTACCGGTTTTTCGATAACCCGATGCGCCTAAACAAAGAGATGGATCATCGGGCGGCTCAGATTAACCGCCCGATGATCCAGCGTTACAGGCCGAGCCGGCCCGCAGTCCAGGCATAGCCATTCTTCACGGCGTCGACGGGCGCAAGGAGCACAGCCCGGACCTGCGCCTTGTCGGGCAGAACGGAAACGGCCTTGTCCAGAGCTCCGTCTGCGAGGATCAGCAACCTGTTTCCATGCTCCGGCACGTGGCCGTCATTCCCGGGCTGCGGTCCGGCAGCAAGCCTTGCCTGCTCTTCGGGTATCCCTGTCACGGCAACGCCGCCGAGCGCCGCTTCAATCGGCTCATCCTCGGACCGGCAAACCCCGATGACGCTCGCATATTCGGAATATTTATAGTGGCTGAGATCGCGCTCCAGCGCGGTGTCGCACAGAGCGACGCTTTCATAGCTATCCGGCGAGGTATCGATATACTGGCACCGGGTCAGGCTGTCATCGCAGCCGAGAATGGTCACCACAATCAAAGCCGCTGCAGACATCTGCCAGTCCTCCTGCCTCAAAAACCCAAAAGCGCCGCAACGCCGGGTTATGCTGCAACAGGAATATGGCTAGATTCGTCCGGACAAAGCCGGACCGGCGCAGGAGACCAAAGAAAACATGCCGAAGGACATCGCGGCTTTGGAAAATGCCCGAAACGGCAAACGCAGCGGGCAAAGAGCCCTGCCCGCAATGAGGTCATGAGACGCCGGATGTTCGGAAAAACTCAGGCGGCATCGCGCACGTTGGAGATCACGTCGATGAGGCCAGAAACGACGCGCTCGACCTGGGCGGGATCATCGCCCTCCGCCATCACGCGGATCAGCGGCTCGGTGCCTGACGGACGGATGACGAGGCGTCCGCGGCCCTTCAGCTCCGCCTCGGCATCGGCAATCGCCTGTTTGACGTTGCCGTCTTCCAACGGCACGGCGCCCGCCGCAATGCGCACGTTGCGCAGAAGCTGGGGCACCGGTTCGAACTTGCGGCAGACCTCGCTCACCGGCTTGTCCGCCCGCTTGACGGCGGCAAGGATCTGCAGCGCGGCCACCGGGCCGTCGCCGGTGGTGCCGAAATCGGAGAGCACGATATGGCCGGACTGTTCGCCGCCGACATTGTGGCCATGTTTGCGCATGTATTCGACCACATAGCGGTCGCCCACCTTGGTGCGTGCGAGTTCCAGCCCCCTGGCGTTCAGGTGGCGCTCAAGGCCGAGATTGGACATGACGGTCGCCACGAGGCCATTGCCCTTGAGCTCGCCGTCGTCGGCAAGATTGCCGACAATCACGGCCATCAGCTGGTCGCCGTCGATGATATTGCCCTTCTCGTCGACGATGATCACCCGGTCGGCATCGCCATCGAGCGCGATGCCGATATCGGCGCGCACTTCATGCACCTTGGCCTGCAGCGTCTTCGGATAGGTCGAGCCGCATTCCTTGTTGATGTTGAGGCCGTTCGGCTCCGCCCCGATCGTCACCACGTCGGCGCCGAGTTCCCAGAGCGCCGTCGGCGCCGCCTTGTAAGCCGCACCGTTGGCGCAGTCGACGACGACGCGCAGACCGTGCAGCGTCACATCCCGGGGAAGCGTGCGCTTGACGAATTCGATATAGCGGTAGATGTCGCCCTCGACGCGGCTGGCGCGGCCGATCTCGTTGGAACGGGCAAGCTGGGAATAGAAATCGTCACGATCGACCAGCGCCTCGATCCGGGCCTCGATCTCGTCCGACATCTTGTAGCCGTCGGGACCGAAAAGCTTGATGCCGTTGTCGGCGTAAGGATTGTGCGAGGCGGAAATCATGACGCCGACATCGGCCCTCAGCGAACGCGTCAGCATGGCGACGGCCGGCGTCGGGATCGGGCCCAGCAGGTAGACATTGAGGCCGGCGGCGGTAAAGCCGGCGACCAGCGCGTTTTCCAGCATATAGCCGGACAGACGCGTGTCCTTGCCGATCACAACGCGGCGGGCATGATCGTTGCGGCGGAAGATCGTGCCGACCGCAATCCCGACCCGCATGGCGAGATCGGGCGTCATCGGGAAGGTGTTGGACTGTCCCCGAATACCGTCGGTTCCGAAATATTTGCGTGCCATGTCGTTCCTCGTCAAAGCCGCCCCGGGGGCAACCGTCATGTCTCTGCCGGGCGTGTTCCAGCGTCCTATTGGCAGAAAATCCGCCGCAAGGCACATAAAATAACGTCAACAACGCTAACACGACGTTACCGGAACGTGCAGCGCGGAACGTCCGCCTTCTGTGAGATTGCGTGGATGCAGGCATTCCTGCGTCAGAGTTCAATGCGCAAAAAAGAAAAACCGCCGGGGCTGCCGGCGGTTCAGCTTCTCAGTTCGGCTGCGGCTCGAAGCCGTCGCCTTCCTTGCCGTCCGAAGGCTTGCCGGAAGGAGCGTCCTTCTTCGGCCCCATGGAAGGCACCGCAGAGCCGCGCGAGGGCGGCGTGTCGTCGCCGAGATCGCGGGCGGGCTTCTCGCCCTGCAGGATCGCCTTGATCTCGTCGCCGGAGAGCGTCTCGTATTCGAGCAGACCCTCGGCAACCGCGACGAAGCCGTCATGGTTCTCCTTGAGGATCTTCGTCGCTTCGACATAGGCCTCGTCGATCAGGCGTCGCACCTCGGAATCGATCTTCTGCGCGGTCGATTCCGAAACATTCTTCGACTGCGACACCGAATGGCCGAGGAAGACCTCCTGCTGGTTCTCGCCGTAGGAAACCTGGCCGAGCTCGTCGGAAAAGCCCCATTGCGTCACCATCGCCCGGGCAAGCTTGGTCGCCTGCTCGATATCGGAGGATGCGCCGGAGGTGATGTTGTCCTTGCCGAA